>NZ_JBIBVN010000006.1:0-272703 GCF_043080425.1 Streptomyces sp. NPDC015032
ACATGAACAGCCTTGTCCGCACCCATCGACAACGCCTTGCGCAACGCGTCCTTCGCGTCCTCCGGACCCACCGTCAGCACAGTGATCTCCGCGTCGTCCGCCCCCTCCGCGATCTGCAGCGCCTGCTCCACCGCATACTCGTCGAGCTCCGACAACAGACCATCGACATCCTCACGGTCCACCGTCAGGTCATCGGCGAAATGCCGGTCACCCGTGGCATCGGGCACATACTTCACACAGACAACGATCCTCAAGCTCACGCCGGCTCTCCTACTGCATCGTCTTTTCTGGGCTGCCTTGTTGCACGCAGCATAGGCGTCTGGTGGGGCGGTTTCCGGTCGGGGCGACCGACGCTCCGAAGGAAATATTACTAGCCAGTACAACCAGTGCTTTACCCATGAGCAAGCGCTTGGAACTGTGATCTGCCCAACGTGCGGCGCCCATGCGCCGCTTGGGAGCCCTCAGTCCCGCAAGGCGGCGAAACGGCCCTGGTGATAGAGCAGCGGGCGACCGCCGCCGGCCGGGTCGCCGACCACGGCCTCCGCGATCACGATGCGATGGTCCCCCGCCGGGACCCGGGCCACCACCCGGCAGACCAGCCAGGCGAGCACACCGTCGAGAACCGGCACACCTTCTGGGCCACTGCGCCAATAGGTGGACGGGCCGAACCGGTCGGCGCCGCTGCGGGCGAACGTGGCCGCCAGTTCCTGCTGGTGCTCGCCGAGTATGTGGACACCGATGTGCTCGGCCTCAGCCATGACCGGCCAGCTGGAGGACGAGGTCCCCACTCCGAAGGAGATCAGCGGCGGCTCGGCGGCGACGGAGTTGAGAGAGGTGGCGGTGAAGCCGACCGGCCGGTCACCCGCGGCAGTGATCACTGCCACACCGGCGGCGTGCTGCCGGAAAACCGAGCGGAGAAGTTCGGGAGATGCCGTGCGGGAGGTACCGAGCTCGGGCGATGCCGTCATGGAAATGTCCTTCTACGGAGATGGGCGTGCGGGGCCGTGGTCGCTCAGGCACCCGGACAGCGCGCACTCGCGTGGCGGGCGAGATCCGCATGGACCCGGCCATGGAGAAGGAGTTCCGGCGGCATAGCGTCAGACTGACGATGCGTGGTGGGTGCGGTCAAGGGCGTTCCGCAATGTGGGAGATGCGTCACGGTCCGTCACATCGCCCGCCCCAGCGCGGCGACCACGTCGACGGTGCGCGGCTGCCCCACCGCCCGGCGGACGATCCGGCCAGTGGCATCGAGGACCAGTACGGTCGGCGTCCGGCTGATCTCCAGCTCGCGCACGAGAGTGAGATGCGCCTCGGCGTCGATCTCCACATGGGCGACGCCGTCCACCATGCGTGCCACCTCGGCAAGGGTGCGCCGGGTGGCCCGACAGGGCTGGCAGAACGCGCTGGAGAACTGCACCAGCGTGGCCCGCTCCCCCAGTTCCGCCCCCAGTTGAGCCGCGTCCAGCGTTCCCCCGCGCGTCCGCCCGTCCACCCTCGGCCTCCCGTTCAGAGCTCTTCGCAAGAGGTCAGCACCACCGGGCACCGAGACATTCCCGATGGTTCCACGTGACGAGAATCTCGCGCCCCGCGCCCTCGGAGACTGGCCACCGCGTCGCGCATGGGGCACGATCGGCCCAATGCCGAAAACCTACGGCTGCGTAACTTCCGCCGGGAGATCCCTCCCCAGGCGCTGAAGAAGGGTCTTCCCCAGATGGCAGAACTCGTCTATCGACCGGTCATCGGCGCCGCTCGTACGCTTTTCAAGGCGCTTGACCTGAAGATCGACACTCAGGGTTCCGAGCACATCCCGAAGACCGGTGGCGCGGTACTGGTGAGCAACCACATCAGTTATCTGGACTTCATCTTCACCGGACTCGCGGCGCTCCCGCAGAAGCGGCTCGTCCGGTTCATGGCGAAGGAATCGGTCTTCCGGCACAAGGTCTCCGGACCGCTGATGCGCGGCATGAAGCACATCCCCGTCGACCGCAAGCAGGGCGAGAACGCGTATGCGCACGCGCTCGACTCGTTGCGCTCCGGCGAGATCGTCGGCGTGTTCCCCGAGGCCACCATCTCGGAGTCGTTCACACTGAAGAGCTTCAAGTCGGGTGCCGCCCGGCTGGCCCAGGAAGCCGGCGTGCCGCTGGTCCCCATGGCGCTGTGGGGGACGCAGCGGCTGTGGACCAAGGGACGGCCGCGCAACTTCAAGCGCAACCACATTCCGGTGACGATCCGGGTGGGAGAGCCGGTGGAAGCCCCCACCGACCAGTACGCGGGCGCGATCACCCGGCGGCTGCGGGAGCGGGTCCAGGAGCTCCTGGAAGCGGCCCAGCGCGCCTATCCCGTACGCCCGAAGGATGCGAGCGACACCTGGTGGGTACCCACACATCTCGGCGGTACGGCTCCGACGGCGGCCGAGGTGCGCGAGAGGAGCTGAAGCGGACCATTCACGGCCTCGGCCGAAACGTCACTCCGGGCTCCGGCACGTGACGCGCTCTCCGGAGATGGCCGCAGCCGGGGATGAGGGCGCGTACGTCGTCGGAGACGGCCGGAGGCATCGGCCGTCTCCACCCAGGGACGGGTTCTCAGAGCTCGGTGGGCAGCGTGCGGCACAACTGCGGGCGGTCCTCGGCGGACTTGAGGGCGTGCAGCACGGCCGGATGCGGTGCCGCATGGAGCACCGGGTAGTCCACTCCATTGAATTCCGGCCGTACCGGCCACGCCAGCCGCTCCTCGTCGAGCGAGAAGTGG
This sequence comes from Streptomyces sp. NPDC015032, assembly GCF_043080425.1. NCBI lineage: Bacteria > Bacillati > Actinomycetota > Actinomycetes > Kitasatosporales > Streptomycetaceae > Streptomyces > Streptomyces sp. NPDC015032. Next base: position 2,749 of record NZ_JBIBVN010000006.1, read on the forward strand.
GCGTCGACGACGCCCGGCTTGTTGCCACGCGGGTCCTGACGGTCCCAGCGATCACGGCCGGGCAGTCGGACCGCGATCAGCCCGTGAAGGGGAATCGGATCCCCGCTGTCCTCGGCGAGTGCCTGGTAGCAGAAAGCGGTCGGGATACCGGCCGCACGGAGAAGGGCGGCCAGCGCATGGGATTTGGAGTGGCAGATTCCGTTGCGCGTCGCGAGAACGTCGGAGGCGCGCCAGGCGACCCGCATGTCTCCCGAATCGGCGGAGTGCGCCATGGTGTCCCGCACGAAGGTGTAGGCGGCGGCAGCGTATGTATATGCATCAATGACACCGCCACGGAGGCGGGCAACCGTCTCTCGCACCAGTGGATGCTCGTGATCGATGGCCTCGTCGGCAGCGAGATAGACGGACATCTCCGGGACCTGCTGGATCAGCTCCATGGTCGCCGAGCGTAGGTATGCGGCCGACCGGACGTCAATCAGTTTCCGGTCGACCGCATATCTATTCACGCCTGTGCGGGCAGGATCACTTCGCCATCTCGTCCTTCAGCGCGAGAACGAATGCGTCGACATCGTCCTCCGTCGTGTCGAAGGAGCACATCCAACGCACATCACCGGCGGCCTCGTCCCAGAAGTAGAAGCGGAAGCGCCTCTGCAGCCGCTCGCTCACTTCGTGCGGCAGCCGCGCGAAGACGGCGTTGGCCTGGACCGGATGGAGGATCTCCACGCCGTCCACCGCGCGCACGCCCTCCGCGAGCCGCTGAGCCATGGTGTTGGCGTGCCGGGCGTTGCGCAGCCAGAGATCTCCGGCGAGCAGCGCCTCCAACTGCACGGAGACGAAGCGCATCTTGGAGGCGAGCTGCATCGACAGCTTGCGCAGATGCTTCATGGCACGGACGGCGTCCGGGTTCAGGACCACCACGGCCTCGCCGAAGATCGCCCCGTTCTTCGTACCGCCGAAGGAGAGGACGTCGACCCCGACAGTGTTGGTGAACGTACGCATCGGTACGTCCAGCGACGCCGCGGCGTTGGCTATCCGGGCCCCGTCCAGGTGGACCTTCATGCCGTGACCGTGGGCGTGGTCGCAGATGGCGCGGATCTCATCGGGCGTGTAGACCGTGCCCAGCTCGGTGTTCTGGGTGATCGAGACGACCTGCGGCATGGCACGGTGCTCGTCGTCCCAGCCGTATGCCTGCCGGTCGATCAGCTCGGGAGTCAGCTTGCCGTCCGGGGTGGGCACGGTGAGCAGCTTGAGTCCGCCCACCCGCTCCGGGGCGCCGCCCTCGTCGACGTTGATGTGGGCGGACTCGGCGCAGATCACCGCGCCCCAGCGGTCGGTCATCGCCTGGAGGGAGACGACGTTGGCACCGGTTCCGTTGAAGACCGGAAAGGCTTCGGCGGTGGGGCCGAAGTGACTGTGCATGACGCGCTGGAGATGCTCGGTGTAGTCGTCCTCACCGTAGGCGATCTGATGGCCGCCGTTGGCGAGGGCGATGGCCGCGAGAATCTCCGGGTGCGTGCCCGCGTAGTTGTCACTGGCGAAGCCGCGTACCTGCGGGTCGTGGTGGCGTCGCGCGTCGGTCCTTACGGTTGCGGGGTCAGCCACAGGCGCTTTCCGTTCACTTCCGGGGCGGGCCGGTCCCAGACGCCGACGATGGCATCGGCCAGGTCCTTGACGTCGGTGAAACCCGCGAATTTCGCATGGGGGCGCTCGGCGCGCATCGCGTCGTGCACCAGTGCCTTGACGACCAGGATCGCAGCCGCGGTCCGGGGCCCTTCATCGCCCCCCGCCTTGCGGAAGGCGTCCGCGAGGGCGAGGGTCCAGGCCTCGGCCGCGGCCTTCGATGCGGCGTAGGCCGCGTTTCCGGCGGTGGGCTTGCTCGCCCCGGCCGCACTGATCAGCACATAGCGACCGCGGTCGCTGCGCTGCAGCCCCTCGTGGAAGGCCAGCGAAGTGTGCTGGACCGTACGGATCAGCAACTTCTCCAGCAGGTTCCAGTCGGCGAGGTCGGTCTCGCCGAAGGTGGCGCTGCCGCGCCAGCCGCCGACGAGGTGGACCAGACCGTCGATCCGGCCGAACTCCTTCTCCGTCTTGTCGGCCCATTCGCGGGCGGCGGCGAGGTCCAGCAGATCGACGGTGTCACCGGTGACAGTGGCACCGCCGTGGGCGTAGCGCGCGGCGTCCACCGCCTCGGCCAGCCGGGTGGCGTCCGCGTCGGAGGCGACGACGGTCGCGCCGGCCTCGGCGAGCCTCAACAGTGCGGCCCGCCCGGCCGGGCCGGCGGCTCCGGCGACCGCGACCACGGCACCTTCGAGAGCGCCGCTCCCGCTGCCCTTGCCGTTTCCGTTCATGGCCACCGCCTCCTCAAGCCCGGCGCTCACGCGGCTGCCCGCTCGGCATCCGCGGCGGTGATCCCCTTGGTCGAGGCGATCACGTTCTTCAGTTTCTTGGAGAGCGCCTCATAGAACATGCTCAGGGGAAACTCGTCCGGAAGCACCTCGTCGACGAGCTTACGCGGCGGCTGGGACAGGTCCAGCGCGTCCGGGCCCTTGGCCCAGCGGGAGCCCGGGTGCGGTGCGAGATAGGTGGAGACCAGGTCGTACGCGGCGAACCAGTGGACGAGCTTGGGGCGGTCGATGCCGTCGCGGTAGAGCTTCTCGATCTCGGCGCAGAGCTGGTTGGTGACCTGCGGGGCGCGGTCCCAGTCGATCCTCAGCGTGTTGTCCGTCCAGCGGATCACGTCATGCTTGTGGAGGTACGCGAAGAGCAGCTGGCCGCCGAGGCCGTCGTAGTTGCGGACGCGCTCACCGGTGACGGGGAAACGGAACATCCGGTCGAACAGGACGGCGTACTGCACATCGCGGCCCTGCGGGAAGCCGTCGGCCTCCAGCTTGACGGCCTCCTTGAAGGCGGTGAGGTCGCAGCGCAGCTCCTCCAGCCCGTACATCCAGAACGGCTGGCGCTGCTTGATCATGAAGGGGTCGAACGGCAGGTCGCCGTGGCTGTGGGTCCGGTCGTGGACCATGTCCCAGAGCACGAAGGCCTGCTCACAGCGCTGCTGGTCGCCGACCATCTCCCGGATGTCGTCGGGCAGCTCGACGCCGAGCAGCTCGACCGACGCCTCGGTGACCCGGCGGAACCGGGCGGCCTCGCGGTCGCAGAAGATTCCGCCCCAGCTGAAGCGCTCGGGGGCCTCGCGCATGGCGACGGTCTCCGGGAAGAGCACGGCGGAGTTGGTGTCGTAGCCCGAGGTGAAGTCCTCGAAGGTGATGCCGCAGAACAGCGGGTTGTCGTAGCGGGTGGCCTCGAGCTCGGCCAGCCACCCGGGCCAGACCATGCGCAGCGCGACCGCTTCGAGGTTGCGGTCCGGGTTGCCGTTCTGGGTGTACATCGCGAAGACGACCAGGTGCTGAAGCCCGTCGACGCGGTCACTGGCCGGCTGGAAGGCGAGCAGCGAGTCGAGGAAGTCCGGTACTCCGAAGCCCCCCTCGGCCCAGCGCCGCAGGTCCACGGTCAGCGCACGGTGGTAGGCGGCATCGTGCGGGAGCAGCGGGGAGAGCTCCTCGACCGCGGCGATCACACGGTCCAGCGTCGCTCCGGCGGTCTCCCTGGACGGTGCCCCCTCGGCGTCGAAGTCGATGGAACCGTCCTTCGACTGCCAGGGGCGGATCTCCTCCACGGCATTCTTGAGCCTCGGCCAAGCAGGGTGGTCGATCACCCGCTGGCCCGCAGTTATGTCACCTGAGGCAACGTCTTGCACAAGAATTTCCGTCATAACACTTCCTCCACAGGAGAACCTCGCGTCAAGCAACCGTATCCATGTGCGGTTCCTCGGGACAAGTGGGACTCCGGAAATTATCCTGCCGACCCCCCATGGCCACCGCGATTCTTCCTGTGCAGAACCTCCACTGCGACCACTTCCGTCGGCTGGACGCGTTCTGGTGGCCGCAAGCAGGTTTCAGGCCACTAGGCTGCCGAATTGCCGTACTGCCGTGGCGCCTCGTGGGTAGGTACCGCACGCGGGAGGACACCGTCGACGAAAGCGAGTTGCCTTGTCTTTTCTCACCATCGGACATCGCGGAGTGATGGGTGTCGAGCCGGAGAACACCCTGCGGTCGTTCGTCCACGCGGAACGGGCCGGGATGGACGCCATCGAATTGGATCTTCATCTGAGCAAGGACGGCGCGCTGGTCGTCATGCACGACACCGAGGTCGACCGCACGACGGACGGCAGCGGTCCGATCGCCGAGAAGACCCTGTCCGAGCTGCGCGAACTCGATGCCGGGCAGGGCGAGCGGGTGCCGGTCTTCGAGGAGGTGCTCGACGCCGTAGGGTCCCCCGTACAGGCGGAGATCAAGGATGTGGCCGCAGCCCGCGCCCTGGCCGAGGTGATCCTGCGCCGCGGCCTCGTCGACCGGGTCGAGGTGTCGTCGTTCCACGACGAGGCGGTCGCCGAGATCGCCCAGCTGGTGCCCGGGGTACGGACCGTGCTCATCGCGAGCCGTTGGCGGAGCGACGTGGTGGAGCGGGCCAAGTCCGTGGGCGCGGCGACTCTGGCGCTGAACATCCGCCGCCTCACCCTGGAGGTGGTCGAACAGGCGCACGCCGAAGGGCTGAAGGTCATCGGCTGGGTGGTGAACACCCAGGACCATCTGCGGCTGGTGCGCGCTCTGCGGCTGGACGGCGCGACCACCGACTACCCGGACATCCGCCGCGCAGGCCGCTTCACCGCTTGATCGCCGGACCGGCCCGATCGGTCTCCGGCTCCGCCGGATCCGTCACCGCCCCGGTCCGATCGGTCGTCGCCCCGGTCAGGCCAGATTCTTGATGAGGAGCTCGAACGCGAGATCGTCGCGCTGGGGGATGCCGAAGCGCTCATCGCCGTACGGGAACGGGCTGAGCTCTCCCGTACGGCGGTAGCCGCGCCGCTCGTACCAGGCGATCAGCTCTTCGCGCACCGAGATGACGGTCATGTGCATCTCGGCCACCCCCCAGCCCTCCCGGACGGTGCGCTCGGCCTCGGCGATGATCACCTTGCCGAGACCGGCCCCCTGCAACTCGGGACGGACCGCGAACATCCCGAAGTAGGCGGCGTCACCGCGGTGTTCGAGCTGGCAGCAGGCGACGAGCGCACCATCGCGCTCCACCACGAGCATGCGGCTGCCGGGCGCTTCGACGACGTGGCGGACACCGTCCGGGTCGGTGCGCTGTCCCTGCAGGATGTCCGCCTCCGTGGTCCATCCGGCCCGGCTGGAGTCACCGCGGTACGCCGACTCTATGAGCCTCACGAGCACGGGCACATCGGTGGCGGCAGCGTCACGGAAGGTCAGCTGTCCGGGGTCCTGGGCAGAGGCGGTGTCCATGGCAGTGGGTCTCCGTTTCTGTATTGCGGCCGTGCCGGAGCAGCGTAGCCTGCCCGCCCGGGGCCTATGGTCGGGCGCATGGTTCATGTGCTGAGCAGTCGGATCCTGATGCGTCCGGCCGATCCCGAGCGATCGCGGAACTTCTACGGGGAGTCCCTCGGGCTGCCCGTCTACCGGGAGTTCGGCACCGGTCCCGAGCGGGGCACGGTCTACTTCCTCGGCGGCGGCTTCCTGGAGGTCTCGGGGCGCGCTGCCACGCCACCGGTGCCCGGTCTCGAACTGTGGATGCAGGTCGCTGACGTCCGGACGGCGCACGAGGAGGTGTCGGCCCGTGGGGTCGAGGTGCTGAGGCCGCCGGTGCGCGAGCCATGGGGGCTCATCGAGATGTGGATCCGCGATCCGGACGGGCACCGGATCGTCATGGTGGAGGTACCGGCGGACCATCCGCTGCGCTATCGCCCCTAGGGGTTTTCGCAGCGGAGCTGCCGCCGACGGTGCGGAGCGCTGCTCGCCCATGCGCGGCCCGGCTTCTCCCGGTGCGGGGCACGGCTTGCCTCAGTGCGCGGCCCGGCTTCGTTCCGCGCAGTCGACGAGCACGGGCAGGGCCTTTTCCAGGCTGCCGTCGTGGTCCGCGAACGGGAGGCGCAGGTGGTGGCGGAAGCCGTCCACCGCGGAGAAGGCGGGGCCGGGAACGATCAGTACGCCCGCGCGGCGGGCCAGTTGAGCGGTGGCCTCGGCGTCGGCGCCGGGGATCTCCACCCAGAGGGCGGAGCCTCCCGCGGGCCGTTCCCATTTCCAACCGGTCCGCCGGTCGCGCAGGATCCGTTCGGTCTCCGTCAGGCGTTCACGCAGCCGGGAGCGGCGTCGGGCACGGGCCTCGGGCAGTTGTTGGAGCAGCTTCACGGCCAGCATCTGGTCCACCACCGGGCACGACAGGTCGACGGACTTCTTGATGTCGGCCAGCCGGCGGATGACGGTGGTGGAGGCGCGGACCCAGCCCAGCCGGAGGCCGCCCCAGAAGAGCTTGGACAGCGTGCCGACGGTGGCGGTGGCGGCGGGCGGCAGCTGGGCGGCGAGGGAGACCGGCGCGGAGTCGTGGTGCAGGGACAGTTCCGCATAGGCGTTGTCCTCCACCGTGTACAGGCCCTGCTCCGCCAGTACGGCGGCCCAGGCGCGGCGGGTGTGCTCGTCCATGCTGCGCCCGGTGGGGTTGTGGACGGACGGCTGCAGATAGACCAGGCGTGGGCGGATGTGGCCGGCCAGCCGCGCGAGAGCGGCGGCGTTGTCGCCGGGGGCACTGTCCGCCGGCAGCGGGACCAGGCGGGCGCCGCGGGCCCGCAGCGCCTCAAGAGCGCCGCGGTAGGTCGGGTCCTCCACGATCACGGTGTCGCCCGGCTCGACCAGCCCCTGCGTGATCAGCCAGACGGCCTGCTGGGACCCGGCGGTCACCAGGATCTGTTCGGGGGACGTCGGCAGGCCGGCCGAGCGGTGGTACTGGGCTATCCCCTCACGCAGTTCCGGCAGCCCGTACGGCAGGTACCCGTCGCCCGCCAGCGCGGCGCCGAGGTCCCGGGCGGACAGGGCGCCGACCGCCGCCGCGACGGCGGGCAGGCCGTCCAGCGCACCGCTGGACAGATCGATGCACCCGTCCCGTGTCCCGAAACTGGCCAGGCGCCCTTCGGTCGCGGGCTCCCCCACCGCCCCGGAGCCCCGCAGCCGGGAGCCGCTGCCCTGCCTGCTCTCCAACCACCCCTCGGCCTCCAGCAGCCTGTACGCGGCCGTCACCGTGCTCCGGCTGACGCCGAGCGCGGCCGCGAGGGCCCGCTGCGAGGGGAGCACCGTGCCGGGAGCGACGTCTCCCCGTTGCGCCAGCTCGCGCAGCGCCTCCGCCAGCAACTGCGGCATCGCCTCCGCGCCGCCCTTGGACCACCCGGTCAGCAGACGCGACAGGCGGGTGGGAGGAATCCGGTCCATGCACCCATCATCACCCGCCGCAGACCAATTGCCGCCAAGTGGCCTTTGCCGCCCTCCGTCGCCTGACACATGATCGGGAGAACGCCGTTGCAAAGGAGCAGGAACATGGCGACCGTGGTGCTCGTCGGGACACTGGACACCAAGGGGGCGGAGTACGCGTGGCTCTCGGCGCGACTGCGCGAATCGGGCTGCGACGTCGTGCTCGTCGACGCCGGGGTGATGCCGCCGCCCGCGGGCACCCCCGCGGGTGACATCGACGCGGCCGCCGTCGCAGCCCGCGCCGGGCACGATCTGGAGGCGCTGCGCGCCGCCGGGGACCGGGGCGCGGCAGTGGCAGCCATGGCGGAAGGCGTCGAGCTGGTCGTCGGCGACCTGCTCCGGGACGGCCGACTGCACGCGGTGCTGGCGGTGGCCGGCAGCGGTGGGTCGTTCATCGCCGCCCGTGCCATGCAGGCACTGCCCGTCGGCGTTCCGAAGCTGCTGGTGTCCACCATGGCCAGCGGAGATGTGTCGCCGTATGTGGGCAGCAGTGACATCACCATGATGTACAGCGTGGTCGATGTCGCGGGCATCAATTCCGTGTCGTCCCAGATCCTGGGGAACGCGGTGGCGGCGGCAGCCGGAATGGCCGTCCACCGCGAGCGGAGCATGAACGTTCCGCACCCCGGTGGCCGGCCGCTGGTCGCCGCCAGCATGTTCGGCGTCACCACGCCCGCGGTCGATGCCGCCCGGCAACGCCTGGAAGAGCTGGGTTACGAGGTTCTGGTCTTCCACGCCACGGGGGCGGGCGGCGAGGCTCTGGAGAAGCTCGCCGCCGGCGGGTTCCTCGCCGGTGTGCTGGACCTGACCACCACCGAACTCGCGGACGATCTGATCGGTGGTGTGCTCAGCGCCGGGCCGGGCCGGCTCACCGCGGCGGGCCGGGCCGGCCTCGCCCAGGTCGTCGCGCCCGGCGCACTGGACATGGTCAACTTCGGCGCCGCGGAGACCGTCCCGGAGCGCTTCTCCGAACGCCATCTCCTCGTGCACAACCCCACCGTCACCCTGATGCGCACCACGGCCGACGAGATGGCGGAGCTCGGCGCCCTCATGGGACGAAAGCTCGGCTCGGCGCGCGGCCCGGCGGCGGTCTTCTGGCCGCTGGGCGGCGTCTCCGCGGTGGACGCGCCGGGCGGCCCGTTCCGCGACCGGGAAGCCGACGCGGCCGGGCTGGCGGCCCTGCGCACCGCCCTGGAGGGCAGCGCTGTCGAGCTGCGCGAGATCGACGCTCATCTGAACGACCCGTCCTTCGCCGTGGCCGCCGCCGACCACCTTCACCGGCTGATCACCGCTCACGACCATTCTCACGCGACCTCCGAGTCGCGCACCGTCTGAGAGCCTGTCGCCTTCCGGGCCACCCGCCCCGAGCCGCACGGCGTCCGATGCGCACCACCGCCGAGCCGCACGGCGTCCGAGTAACGCACCCACTGAACAGGAGTCCTTCCGTGAACCGCAATCAAGCCCTGGCACGCCTGAACGACCAGATCGGCGCGGGCAAGGCCGTCATCGGCGCAGGCGCAGGCACCGGCCTGTCCGCCAAGTGCGCGGAGGCCGGCGGCGTCGACCTGCTGATCATCTACAACTCCGGCCGCTACCGGATGGCCGGCCGGGGCTCGCTGGCGGGCCTGTTGCCGTACGGCGACGCCAACGCCATCGTGCTGGACATGGCGGGCGAGGTTCTTCCCGTTGTCCGGGACGTTCCCGTACTCGCCGGAGTGTGCGGGACCGATCCTTTCCGGATCATGGGCAACTTCCTCGACCAGTTGAAGGCCGTCGGCTTCACCGGCGTACAGAACTTCCCCACGGTCGGTCTGTACGACGGCAAGTTCCGCGAGAACCTGGAAGAGACCGGCATGGGCTTCGGCCTGGAGATCGACATGATCCGCCAGGCCCACGAACGCGACCTGCTGACCGCGCCCTATGTCTTCGACCCCGAGCAGGCCGCCGAAATGGCGCGGGCCGGCGCGGACGTCCTCGTACCGCATGTCGGGCTGACCACCAAGGGATCCATCGGCGCCTCCACCGCACTCACCCTCGATCAGGCCGCAACGGCCGTGCAGGAGATGCACGACGCCGCCAAGCGCGTCAACCCCGACATCATCGTGCTCTGCCACGGCGGACCGATCGCCGAACCCGAGGACGCCCGCTACGTCCTGGAGCACACCTCGGGAATCGCCGGCTTCTTCGGCGCCTCGTCCATGGAGCGGCTCCCCACCGAACGAGCCATCACCGACCAGGCACGCGCCTTCAAGTCCCTCGCCCTCGGCTGACCGAGCCGGAACGGGCACAGCTGACCGGCGGTTGCCCCGGCGAGGGAGCGCACGGCGGGGAACACCCCCTCCGTGCGCTCCCTCGTACCCCAGTGCGCCGCGTACGGCGGCCCCGCTCCGGGCATCGACTAGGGGGACCGACGTCGTACGTCCAGGGGGAGGTGCGCTGTGCACGGACCGGCGGTGTCCGGCTGGCTGCTGATGGCGTTGTGCGGGGTGACGGGCGCGTACTGCCTGCTGCGCACGCGCAGCGGGACCGGGGAGGAGCGCAGGGCGGCGCGTGCGGAGGCGCTGATGGGCTTCGGCATGGCCGCCATGGCGGTACCGGCCGCCGTCGTGACCCCACCGGAGTGGGGATGGGCGGTGTACGCGGTGCTGTTCGGCCTTGCCTCTCTGCGAGCACTGTGGTTCTCCCGGCACAGCGCGCACCATCTGCACCATCTGGTCGGGTCGTCGGCGATGGTGTACATGGCGGTGACGATGGCACCGGGCGTCAGTGGGGCCGGTGGTGGGCACGGCGGACACGCGGGTCATGGTGCCGCGGAGACGGCCGGGGGCCTCCCCCTGCTGACCGGACTGCTGCTGGCGTACTACGCCGCCTATGTACTGAGGTCGGGGACCCGGTTGATACCGGTGGCCGCCGCGACGGGCGGTGGCGGACCGGTCGGAGGCGGGTCGGCCGGAGAAGGGTCCGCCGGCGGTGGCTGGGGCGCACGGCCGGAGCTGGCTCTCGCCTGCCGGCTGACCATGGGGATCGCCATGTTCGCCATGCTGCTCACCCTGTGAGACAGCGGGCGGGCCAAACCGTGGCGTACATCACTTGCCGAGCAGAGCCATACCCGTGGATACCCCACCGCTCATAGGGTGAAGCCATGTTGGTCTCCCTCGCGCTGCTGCTGCTCGGTGCACTGGCCGCCGTCGTCACCCCGCGTCTGATGGCCCGGGCGCGATGGCCGGAGCGTGAGCCCGTTGTCGCGCTGTGGGTGTGGCAATGCGTGGTGGCCGGGGTGCTGCTCTGTTTCGCGCTCTCCATGACGTTCAGCGCTGCCGCGGCCTGGCAGGCGGTGCGCGGGCACGTGTTCGCACCGGCGCCGCGCGCCGTGGTGGAGGCGTACGCACTGGGCGGGCACGGGCAGTGGTCCGCGGCCATGGCCGTGCTGCTGGCGCTCGGCGGAGTATGGACGGCGGCGATGCTGACCCGGGAGATCCATCGCGCCCGGACCCGCCGCAGGCGGCGCCGGGCCGAATTGCTGGTGCGTTCCCCGCTGATGCCCGGTGAGGAGCCCGGCAGCGGTCGGCTCGTCGTGCTGGAGGGAGACCGTCCGGGCGCCTGGTGGCTGCCGGGTACGGCGCCTCAACTGGTCATCACCACCGCGGCACTTGGCCGACTGAAGGGCCGTCAGCTGGACGCGGTGCTGGCTCATGAGCAGGGCCACGCGAAGGCCCGGCACGACTGGCTGCTGCACTGTTCCGGCGCACTCGCGAACGGGTTTCCGCAGGTTCCGGTGTTCGCGGCCTTCCGCGACGAGATGCACCGACTGGTCGAACTGGCCGCGGACGACATGGCGTCGAGGCGATTCGGCCGGCTGACGATCGCTCTGGCCCTGGTGGAACTCAACGAGGACCGGGGGGTGTTCGGCCCCTGCCCGACGCCGGGCGCCCAGCTGCCGCTGCGGGTGACCCGGCTGCTGACTCCGGTGGAGCGGCTCACCGCGGGCCGCCGTCTCCGGCTGACTGCGGCGGCTGCCCTGGTGCCGGTGATTCCGCTTCTGGTGGCCTTCCTTCCGGGACTCCGAGCGCTGGGATAGCCGCGGGCGCGGAACTTCCGCGAAGATCACCCCATGCCGTCCTCGTCGCCGGTCCCACCGGTCCGCACCCGCTCCCGTCTCACCCCCTTCGGCACGGCCGTGGTCTGTGCCGCCCTCGCCCTGATCCTGCTGATCCTGGTCGCCGCGCGCTGGTCGCCGTTGATGGCCCTGGACCGCACGGTCGCGGACGCCCTGCACCGAAGGGCGGTCACCGAACCCGGCCTCGTCCACGCCAACCGGATCCTGACCGACTGGGCGTGGGATCCGTGGACGATGCGCGCCCTGATCGCGGTGGCCGTGGTGGTGCTGTGGTGGCGCGGGGCTCGGGCGCTCGCGATGTGGGTCGCAGCGACGAGCATGCTGTCGACCCTCCTGCAGCAGGGACTGAAGTCCGCGGTCGGCCGGGAGCGACCCCAATGGCCGAATCCGGTGGATTCCGCGCATTACGCGGCATTCCCCTCCGGTCACGCGATGACGGCGACGGTGAGCTGCGGTCTGCTGCTCTGGCTGCTGCACCGGCACGGTACGGGCCCCCGGGTGTGGCGGACGGCGTTGGTGGTGGCGTGGGTCTCGGTGGTCGGGGTGGGTGCCACCCGGCTCTACCTGGGCGTGCACTGGCTGAGCGACGTCCTGGGGGGCTGGCTGCTGGGGGCAGCCGTGGCCGGGTTCTCCATCGCCGGGTTCGCCCGGTACGAGGGGCGCGGCGGGCGGGCCTTGCCGCGCACTCCTGAACCGGGAAGGATCGCGTGATGCAGATCAAGGGCGTGCTCTTCGACTTTTCCGGGACCCTCTTCCGTATCGAATCGGTCCGGTCCTGGTTGCACGGGGTCCTTGCCGAGCGGGAGGTGACGGTGAGCGAGGCCGAGTTCGAACGGTACGCGCGGGGGCTGGAGGCCGCCGGGGCGTTGCCGGGCGGCTCGCTTCCCCAGCACGTTCCCGACCGGCTCGCCTCCGTGTGGGCCACCCGCGACGAGAGCGCGGAACACCACCGGGAGGCGTTCACCGGACTGGCGCGGCAGGTGGCCCTGCCCGATCCGGGGCTGTACGACGCGTTGTACGAGCGGCACAGATCACCCGCCGCCTGGCGGCCGTACCCGGACGCTGCGGAGGTGCTCGGCGCGCTGCGCGAAAGCGGCGCCCGTATCGGTGTCGTCAGCAACATCGGCTGGGACCTGCGGCCGGTTTTCCGGGCGCACGGCCTGGACGCGTTGATCGACGCCTACGTGCTGTCGTACGAACACGGCGTCCAGAAGCCGGACAGACGGCTCTTCCACACGGCCTGCACACTTCTCGGGCAGGATCCGACGGATGTGGTGATGGTCGGCGACGACCGGCACGCGGACGGCGGGGCGGCGGCCCTGGGATGCGACGTACGCTTTGTGCACCATCTGCCGGTGGAGGAGCGGCCCGATGGACTGCGGACGCTCGGACTGGTGCAGGACGTTGCCTGAGAGACATGTGAGAGATGTCCCTGACGCGCCATGGGTCGGATTGTCACATCGGGGCCTTAGCCTGTAACCATGTCCCGTTCTCCCCGCTCCTCCGATTCCGTGCGAAGCGCCGCCGTGGTGAACGAAGAGATTCGCGACCTGTGGCAGCGCTCGGGCGGCTGCCTGTCCCCGGAGGACGAGGAGCAGTACCAGCGCTTGCTCGTGGAGTGGGCTGCGGCGACCGGGGCAGGCGCCAGGTCCGCCGCCTGACCCCGGTGTCGCGTACCGCATCAGGGGGTCGGGCGCCATCGGCCGCGTGCCGCATTCGGGTGCCCGGCGCAGTGGGCCGTATGCGTCCCGCCCGGCGGAGTGATCGGCCCGGCGGGACGCACGCGGTGCGAGGTGGAGCGGGATGGTGCTGGTCGAGCGGTGGAACAGGCCGGATCAGCGGTCGAAGTAGTCCGGCTGCGTCTGGACATTGAGCTCGTCCATCCGCACCCGTTTCGCCGGGTCGGTCCGCCGGTCGTCGAGCTTCAGGACGTCGAGGCCCTTGGCGATGTCATTGGAGTAGATGTAGCCGTTGTAGTAGTACGCCGACCAGGGGCCGGCCGTGGTGACCTCGTCCGTGCTGACGGGGCCGCGCTCGAAGTAGCCGATCTCCTTCGGCTTCGAGGAATCGGTGAAGTCCCACACCGAGACTCCGCCCTGGTACCAGGCCTGGACCATCACGTCGCGGCCCTTGACCGGGATGAGCGAACCGTTGTGCGCGACGCAGACCTCGGTGTCGGCCTGCGGGCGGTCGATCTTGAAGTAGCTGCGGAAGACCAGTCTGCGGTGGTCCCCCCTGCCGACGATGTCGTAGATGCCGTCGGCGCCGCGCTTCGGGCCGACTTCCTCGTTGCAGGTGGCCGCGCCACCGCCGCCGAGCTCGTCGGTGAAGACGACCTTGTCCGCCCTCTGGTTGAACGTCGCGGAATGCCAGAACGCGAAGTTCACATTGTCCTGCACGCGGTCGATGATCTTCGGGTTCTCCGGGTCCTTGATGGAGAACAGCAGACCGTCGCCCATGCAGGCGCCGGCTGCCAGGTCCTTCGAGGGCAGCACGGTGATGTCGTGGCAGCCGGTGGTCTGGGAGACACCCGGATTGGTCGGCGCGCCCGGGTTGCCGCCGTCCGGGAAGAGCACCGGGAAGTTCACGACCGCGGCCTTCTCGGGTGCGTTGCGCGGCACCTTGATGACGGAGATCCCGTCGTGCGGCGGCCTGCAGTCGGGGAACGCCTCGCTCGGCGCGTACGAGGAGACGTACACGTAGACGTTCTTGCGGTCGGGGACCAGCGTGTGCGTGTGCGATCCGCAGGCGGTCTCGACGGCGGCGACGTACTTCGGGTCGCGTTTGTCACTGATGTCGAAGACCTTCATGCCCTCCCAGGAGGACTTCTCCGTGGCGGGCTGGGTGGTACTCGTGCAGGAGTTGTCGCTGCGGGAGGAGTCGGTGGACAGGAAGAGCAGGTTCCCCGAGACCGAGATGTCGTTCTGCGAGCCGGGGCAGAGGACCTGCGCGACCGTCTTCGGGGACTTCGGATTGCTGATGTCGAAGATCCGGAAGCCGTCGTAGTTTCCGGCGTAGGCATACTTCCCCTGGAAGGCCAGGTCCGTGTTCAGCCCCTTGAGCGCGTCCTTCGGGACGTTGGCCAGGTGGGTGATGTTGCCACTGTGGACCATCTCGTCCACGCCGGGTATCTCGCCGCTCCGGATGGCGGCCGCGGCTTCGGCTTCCTGGGCGGCGGAGACATCGGTACGGGCGACGGCGTCACCCGGATCGGGCGTCGCGGCCGCGGGGCCTGCCGTCAGCAGAGTGGCCAGCAGGCCGACGGCCGCTGCCGTCACACCCAGGCGTCTGCGCCGCACCGGACTCATGTGCAACGAAATCACTGCGTCCTCCATGTATCCGAACGTAGTTGAACGGTTCACGGACCCCGGCAGTATGGTCCTTGGCATGGCTGCCTCAACAGATGGCAACAGAGACGTAATGAAAGTTTCTGATCGCTGCCGTGCGGAAGCGTGTGAGGACGGACGGCAACCGCCCCCTATGCCAAATGGAGGTCCACTTGTTGATTCGCCGTCAGATCATGTGTGTACGCAGATCCGTGCTCGTCGCGGCCCTCGTGTCCGTCGCCCTCACCCTGGCGGCATGCGACGGGGGAAGCCGCGAAAGCCGTACGAAGGCCCGGGCGGACGCGGGTCCTTCGGTGGTGGCGCCGGGAAAGCCGGGCGAGCCCGCGCGGACGCTGTCCGTGGAGGAGGCTGCGAAGGCCGCCGGGGACGACACCCCCAACTCGGCCGACTTCCGCTATGCGCAGATGATGATCCAGCACCACGCCCAGGCGCTGGAGATGACCGGGCTTGCCCCCGCACGCTCCGGCTCCACCGCGGTCAAGCGCCTCGCCGAGCGCATCACCGCGGGCCAGAAGCCGGAGATCGGCGCCATGGAGGGATGGCTCAAGCACAACGGCGGCGAGAAGCGCAAGAACGGCCACGATCATTCGGCGATGCCGGGGATGGCGACCCCGGCACAGCTGGAGCAGTTGCGGACGGCTGAGGGCACGGACTTCGACAAGCTCTTCCTGAAGCTGATGATCACCCACCACCAGGGCGCGATCACGATGGCGACCGAAGTGCTCTCGCAGGGGAACAACGTCCAGGTGGAGGAGATGGCCGGGGACGTCGTCGCCCAGCAGACGGTCGAGATCGACAGAATGCGCGCGCTGTCCCCCTGACCACGCCGCGCCGCTCGCCGCACACCCGTGGGTGCACGCCCCCGGGGCCGCGCGGCGGGCACCGGGGCCCGCGCCCGGTGGGGGCGACGGCCGACTGCGCGTCGAGCGGGAGGCCGCGCGGAGCCGGAGGCCGGTGAAGACCGCGGACCGGTCGGAGCCGCTGAGCGCCGCGCAGGAGGGCGACCGGCGCGGATCGCGAGGCCACCGGTGCGGATCGTGAGGCTATCCGCCCTCTCCGACGCGCTGCGCCTGCCGGTTCGCGGCGTCGAGGATGCTGTCGAGCAGGCCGGGGAACAGGGCTTCCAGATCGTCGCGGCGCAGCCCGTTCATCTTGGCCGTGCCGCGGTAGATCTGCTGCACGATGCCGCTCTCGCGCAGTACTCGGAAGTGATGTGTGGTCGTCGACTTGGACACCGGAAGGTCGAAGCGGGAACAGGTGAGTTCCGCGTCGGCGGCGGCCAGCTCGCGGACCACGCGCAGCCGCATCGGGTCGGAGAGCGCATGGAGCACTCCCTCGATGCGGATCTCGTCCCGCGCGGGGTGGTCGAGCGCGCGGCCGCCGACCGCAGCTGCGCTGGTGACGGGGGCGCCGACTGGGGTCACGATGGCTCCACTTCCTGGTACGGTCCGGTCTCCCATAATACGAGATTCATCGTAGTTCGAGCTTCACCGGGCGCCGGATCCGCCCCCACGCCGACGGGCCGACCCCAGCGGCGAAACGGTCAGCGCGCCGGCGCCGAACAGTCGCCCAGCGGCCGGTCAGCCACTGAGCAGGTCCGGGTTGTCCGAGAGTGAGGCGAGGTGTCCCGCAGGATCCTCGATCAGCTTGCGCGCCTCCAGGTCGAGCATCCCCGCCAGGCCCGTGACCAGGGTCATGGACGTCCCAACACCACGGAGGATTCCGCAAATTCCCCGCTCCCGGGGCCGTCGGCGATCCGGCGACACGTCCGGGGCGGCAGGCTTGAGGCGCCCCCTGCCCTGCTCCCCCGCCCATCATCACCCCAATTCGTCACCCCCTTTCGCCGCTGCTCGAAAGGCTTGGCCATCGAGCCCGGCAGCGCCGACTCTGGCTGAGGCAACACGGGGGATATCGCTCGGACGCCACCCGGTACCCGAGGGGGGAGGGGCGGCGCGCTGCTCAACAAGTGTGTGACTTACCGGTGGGCAGCGCCGTTTCCCATGCTTGGGAGCCGCTCGAGGCCGACTGTTCCCCAACAACCGTGAGAATCGACAGAGATGGGGAGAACTCATGCGATCAACACGTACGGTCCTGGTCACGGGTGCGGTGATTTTCGCCTTCGGCGGTCTCATGGCCGCTGTCCCGGCCACCGCGGCGGACACATCACCCCGGGTCGCGGCGGCCGCCGCGCCGAGCGGCTGCGCCTCCGGGGACGTCTGCTTCTATTCCGAGAAGAACTACAAGGGCAGCAAGTGCTCCTGGGATGCCGCCGACCCCGACACTCTGAGCGGCTCCGTCGTCTGTTCGTGGATGAAGTCGGGGACCAAGGTCAAGTCGGTCTACAACCACGGCACGAGCAGCGACGGATCGACCGGCGTCGTCTTCTTCCGCAAGAAGGACTACGTGGACCGGATCGGCTGCACCAAGAACGGAAGCGGCGGAAACCTGGCGGGCACCTACATTCCGCGTTCCCTGAAGTGGACGAGCGGAGACTGCGGGTGACCTGACGGCGCACCGCCGGTGGCGCATCCGAAGCGGCCTGCTGGGTTCCCCACAGGCCGCTTTCCGCTTCGCGCCCTGGGCATTCCGCTTTCCGCCCCGTGGTCAGACCGCGCGGAGGTACTGGTCCGGTGTGCGGAGCTCGCCGCCCAGTTCGCGGGCCGCGTACTGGGCCCACGACGGGCTCCGCAGCAGCTCGCGGCCGAGGAGGACCGCGTCCGCGCGGCCCTCGGTGATGATCTTCTCGGCCTGCTGCGGCTCGGTGATCAGGCCCACGGCCGCCACGGGCAGCGAGGTCTCCGCCTTGACCCGCGCGGCGAAGGGAACCTGATAGCCCGGCCCGGTCCCGATGCGGGCGCGCGGGGCGTTTCCGCCGCTGGAGACGTCCAGCAGGTCGACGCCGTGGGCCTGGAGCTGCTGGGCGAGGCGCACGGTCTCTTCGACGGTCCAGCCCTCGCGCTCGTCCTCGTCGTTCTCCGTGAGCCAGTCCGTCGCGGAGATCCGGAAGAGGACGGGCAGCTCCTCCGGCCAGACCTCGCGCACCGCGTCGACGACCTGCAGTGCGAAGCGGACGCGGTTCTCGAAGCTGCCGCCGTACTCGTCCGTACGCCGGTTGCTGTGCGGGGAGAGGAACTGTCCGATGAGGTATCCGTGGGCCCCGTGCACCTCGGCGACCTCGAAGCCCGCGTCGAGCGCGCGGCGGGCGGCCTCGCGGAACTGGCCGACGACGCCCTGGATCTCGTCCACCGTCAGCTCGTGCGGCACGGGGTGGCCGTCGTCGAACGGCAGCGGGCTCGGCGCGACGGTCGTCCAGCCGTGCGCGTCCGGGCCGACGGGTCCACCGCCCAGCCAGGGGGCCGCGGTCGATGCCTTGCGCCCCGCATGGCCGAGCTGGATACCCGGAACCGATCCCTGTCCCTTGAGGAAGTCGGTGATCCGCCGGAAGGCCGCCACCTGCGTGTCGTTCCAGATGCCGAGGTCCGCGGGGCTGATGCGGCCCTCGGGGCTGACTGCCGTCGCCTCGGTGAGGATGAGTCCGGTTCCGCCGATGGCGCGTGCCGCGAGGTGGGCGAAGTGCCAGTCGGTCGCGACACCCGCGTTCGGCCCCACCGGTTCGGCGCTGTACTGGCACATGGGCGCCATCCACACCCGGTTGGGAATGACGAGCGACCGCAGGGTGTAGGGCTCGAAGAGGGCACTCACGTCGGACTCCGTTTCGACAGGTACGTAATAATCGCTAGTACGATACCTCTCGTACTACGACGTTCGTCAAATTACGAAGTTCCTCGTACAAGAGTGCCGCCCTACGCGACTCAGCCGCGCCGTCTGAGCGTGAGGGCGGCGTCCGCGTCGTACCCCTGGGTCCAACTGCGTCCGGCGCCCGACTTCCAGGTGACATGGGCGGTCGCGCCGTCGACCCGGACACTCTCCACCGTCATGGCCCGGTCGCCGTCCCGCACATCCCCCCGGCGCAGCTCGCGCGCCTTGACCGTGACGGGCTCCGCCGACTGTGCACTCTCGGCCTCGTCCGCCGCGAGGACGAGAGCCGCGGCCAGTTCCCGGGCGCGGGCAGGACCGCAGATCACGGTGAACTCCCCCGACGACGTCACACCCCTGATCTCCACCCCCGCCCCTACGGGGGTCACCTCCAGGGTCGCACCGCCTCCGTCGCGGTCCTCGATCCCACTCGTCATCGCTCCGCCCTCCTCTCCGTTCCGCCCATCCGGCCGCATCCCCGGCCGAGCCCGCCGGAGCTGCTCCAACAGGCCCGGACAGCCGGGTTCGAGGCCGCCGGTGCCGACCACCGGGTTCTGCGGCACCGTCATCGGGCCGACCCTTCAGAATTTGAGCACATGCACACCGGGCAGGCCGCTCGGGTGCACGGTTCTATTCCGTTGTGCAGCCGCACCCGCCCCGGCTACCGTCCGGCGCCATGACGACACCCACCCTGCACACCGCGCGACTGCTCCTGGAGCCGTACACACCTGCCGACGAGGACGGCTTCGTGGCGCTCTTCCAGGACGTCCGGGTATCCCGGTGGATGGGCGACGGCCCACAGACCGAGGCCGAGGACCGCTCCCTGTTCGAACGCGTCTTCAGCAAGGTGTACGCCGGAGGGCTCTTCGACGTATGGGCCGTGCGGCACGGCGGCCGCCTGGTCGGCCATGCGGAGATCAAGCCGTCCCCGTCCCCCGATGTGGACGGTCACGAGATCGTCTACGCCCTGGCCCCGGCCGTGTGGGGGCGGGGGTTCGGCACCGAGATCGCGTGGGCCCTGACCTCGTACGGCTTCGACACGCTGGGGCTCACCGAGGTACACGCGACGGTGTCCGCCGAGAACATCGCGTCCCTGGGACTCCTGGGCCGGATCGGATTCCGGCACGTCCGGGACACGACGGAGGATGACGGCAGCACAACCCGGGTCCTCACACGCTCCACGGCCGGCGGCCTCGCCGGGGCCGGTCAGCCCCGGTAGACGTCAAGACGCCCGCACATGCCGAACTTCCCGTAAGCGGACGGTTGTTCGGCGTGCACACAGGCGTCGACGAGGTATCCGCCGTCGCCGCGCGCCAGGGCGTCGAGCCGGCCCCCGGTCACCTCGGACGCGGCAGCGGCTCCCTTCCGCCAGCGCCCCCGCCAGTCCTCCGTCCTCGGACGCACGAATGCGGCGGCGGCCCGGTGGAAGGCTCCGAGCGGCCCGGGGTCACCCGCCTCGGTGGCACGGCGCAGCGCGAGGAAGCCCTCGACGGCGAGATCACGGCGGGCACGTGCGGCCCGTTCCTGCTCCTCCTCCGAGCCGTCGGCGGGAAGGGGGACCGCCGCCCGGTAGGCGTCGGGGTCCGCCAGATGGCGGGGCGGCAGGGTGAGCACGGCGTCACCGGCCTCGGGCAGCCCGCTGTTCTCCATGAGAACGACGATCCGCAGCCCGTCCTCGTTGACGAGACGGTGGATCGTGCCGGGGGTGAACCAGACCAGGGCCCCCGGGGTCAGCGGCGTCTGCCGGAACCCCGACGTGGTGAGGGTCTGCACCGAGCCCGTGCCGCCGACCACCACATACCCCTCGGAACAGGTCAGATGCAGATGGGGCGTCCCGCCGCGCAGCCCGTCCGCGGCGGGCCAGTCGTAGACCCGCAGGTGGGAGACGGCGACTGCGCCGGGCAGCCCTTCGAAGGTCGGCACAGGTGCTCCCAGATCTCTCCGCCAAAGCGCTCGGCAAGCGCTTTCCGCACGTGCTGCACCGTACCTTCGCCGACCGTGGACGCAACAGGGTCCGGGTATCCGGGCCGCCCTGCGGGCCTCTGTCAGTGGTGGGGTGCAGACTGGCCCTTATCCGGCACAACGGCGTTTCGGGAGGTTCGGCCATGACCGACGTACTGCTCACCGTGGGCACCCGCAAGGGACTCTTCATCGGCCGCAGGCGCACCGGCACATGGGAGTTCGGCGGCCCGCATTTCAACGCCCAGGCGATCTATTCGATCGCCATCGACACCCGCAGGCACGTACCCAGGCTGCTGGTCGGCGGGGACAGTGCGCACTGGGGCCCCTCGGTCTTCCACTCGGACGACCTGGGTGCCACCTGGGTGGAACCGAAGCAACCGGCCGTGAAGTTCCCGCAGTTCACCGAGGCATCGCTGGAGCGGGTCTGGCAGCTGCACCCGGCAGGTCCCGAGGCGCCCGATGTCGTGTACGCGGGGACGGAACCGGCCGCGCTGTTCCGTTCCCAGGACGGCGGGGAGTCCTTCGAGCTGGTCCGCCCGCTGTGGGAGCATCCGACGCGATCGAAGTGGGTGCCGGGCGGCGGCGGTGAGGGGCTGCACACCATCCTCACGGACCCGAGGGATGCCCGCGCGGTGACGGTCGCGGTCTCCACAGCCGGGGTGTTCCGCAGCAAGGACGGCGGTGCGAGCTGGACTCCGTCGAACAAAGGGGTGTCGGCGGTCTTCCTCCCCGACCCGAACCCGGAGTTCGGCCAGTGCGTCCACAAGGTGGCCCGGGACGCGGTCGATCGCGACCGGCTCTACCTCCAGAACCACTGGGGCGTCTTCCGGAGCGATGACTCCGGGGGCGGCTGGACGGACATCGGCCGCGGCCTGCCCTCCGATTTCGGATTTGCCGTGGCCGCGCACCCGCACCGCGCGGACACGGCGTATGTCTTCCCGATCAACGCCGACGCCGACCGCGTCCCGGCCGAACACCGCTGCCGGGTATTCCGCACCGAGGACGCGGGCCACAGCTGGGATCCGCTGTCGGCGGGCCTGCCCGAGGAGACGCATTACGGCACGGTGCTGCGCGACGCGCTCTGCACGGACGACGCCGATCCGGCCGGCGTCTACTTCGGCAATCGCAACGGCGAGGTGTACGCGAGCGCGGACGACGGGGACAGCTGGCAGCAGCTCGCCGCGCATCTGCCGGATGTCCTCTGCGTCCGGGCGGCTGTCCTCGCTCCCTGACCACCGGTGGCTGGTCCGGGCGGCACACCCGGCCGGGCAGCTGGGCCGGGCGTGCCACGGCGGCGACGTGCTCGCGCGGGTCGGCGGCGTGCCGATGCATGACCTTGTTCCGGCTGGGTCGTGACGTGGAACGGGTCCGGGCGGCAGTCCCGTTCGGACGCGGCCGGTTTCGACATCCTGCCGGTGCCACCCTGGACCGGCGGGACGTCCTGTTTCTACGGCAGTTGCCAGTCCACCGGCTGGGCCCCCTGGCGGAGCAGCAGTTCATTGGTGCGGCTGAACGGGCGCGAGCCGAAGAAACCGCGGTCCGCCGACATGGGCGAGGGGTGCGCGGACTCGATCGCGGGGAAGCCGTCGAGGAACGGCCGCAGATTGCGGGCGTCGCGCCCCCACAGCACGGACACCAGGGGCTTGCCGCGCGCGGCAAGAGCCCGGATCGCCTGCTCGGTCACTTCCTCCCAGCCCTTGCCCCGGTGCGCGCCCGGCTTACGGGGCGCCGTGGTGAGCGCCCTGTTCAGCAGCAGCACGCCCTGGCGCGTCCAGGGCGTCAGATCGCCGTTGGACGGCCGTGGAAGCCCCAGGTCCGTGTGGAGTTCACGGAAGATGTTCTCCAGACTGCCGGGCAGCTGACGCACCTCGGGGGCCACCGAGAAGCTCAGTCCCATCGCCATCCCCGGCGTCGGGTAGGGATCCTGACCGACGATCAGAACTCGTACCTCGTCGAAGGGTTGCTGGAACGCGCGCAGGACATTGGCTCCGGCCGGCAGATAGGTGCGGCCGGCTGCAACCTCCGCTCGCAGGAAATCACCCATCGCGGCGACGCGTCCGGCCACGGGAGCGAGCGCCTCGGCCCATCCGGGCTCTACTACTTCATTCAACGGTCGTGGTGCCACGGAGCATCACTCTACCGGCGTACACGACCCGCACCACCCCGGCGTCGGCCGGTACGGCCGGTCTTCCGCACCCCCGGACCCGGTTCGCGGAACTAAGGGCTGTCCCGTAATCCCTGGTGGATCAGCGCGCGGCGTCAGATGCGGTGCATCGCAAGGCGGAGGGACGTCCGCATACTGGATGTATTCGGACGTTCCGACAACGCGGCGAGGATGGGGCCTCACCTGCTCGAGCGCAGCCGAGAGCTTGGGGAAGTAGCTGTCGTCGTGCGCCCGCCAGGGATTACGGGACAGCCCTGAGGGATAGGCTGTCGCCGTCCTTCCCCTTCTTCCTGGAGCCGGTCCATGAGCTCACGCGGGCATTCGCCGGCCAACAGCGGTGATGGTGTGCGTCCGGGCGCGGGGACGGATACGCCGGGACCGTACGTGCTCGGCGTGGACTCGGGCGGCTCCGGGCTGCGGGTGGCTCTGGGCATGCTCGACGGTTCCGCTCCGGTGGGAACGACGGTCTGCCCCGCGCCGGTACGCACCGGACCCGCGGGTATCGACGCGGGTCATCTGCTGGAACAACTGCTGCCCGCCGCCCGCCTGTTGCTGGAGCGGCACGGCGGCGGTGACGGCAGCGGCAGTTCGGCAGGCTCCGCGATCGCTGCCGTGGCGATCGGCGCCGCCGGCATGGCTACGCTCGGCGGGCAGTTGCGCACCGAGCTGCCCCCGGCCCTGGAACAGGCGCTCGGGGTGCGCCGGCTGGCTCTCGCCGCCGATGCGGTGACCGCGTACGCGGGTGCGGTCGGTCAGCGTCCGGGGGCGGTCGTCGCGGCCGGCACGGGCATGATCGCGCTGGGTACGGATCTGACGAGCTGGCGCCGCGCCGACGGCTGGGGACATCTGCTGGGTGACAGTGGTGGCGGGGCCTGGATCGGGCGGGCCGGTCTCGATGCGGCCATGCGCGCCCATGACGGGCGGCGCGGCGGGTCCGCGGCACTGCTGGCCCGGCTGGAGGCGGTGTTCGGGCCTGCGCCGGAGCTGCCGGGGCTGCTCTATCCGCGTACCGACCGGCCCGCCGTGCTGGCCTCGTTCGCGCCCGAGGTCGCCGCGTGCGCCGGCCATGATCCGGTCGCCGCGGGCATTCTGCGCGAAGCCGCCGGTCATATCGCCGAGGCGGCCGCGGCGGTGTGCCCGAAGACCGGGGCGGACGACGAGCCGTGCGAAGTAGCCCTGACAGGCGGCCTGTTCCGGATGGGCGATCCACTGCTGGTACCGCTGCGCGAGGAGCTGGCCCGGCAGGTTCCGCAAGCACGGGCGGTCCCCGGTTCGGGTGATCCGCTGGCCGGTGCGCTGTCCATCGCCCAGGCCCTGGCCACCGGGGATCTCCGACTACCCCGTCATCCGACACTGCTCCGCGTCCCCGGTGACGAGCCTGCGAAGGAGCCTGGACAGGCACGTGGATAGGTACCGACAGAGCAGGGCAGTCAACCAGTAAGCCCCTCATCGGATAAAAGCGGACAGATAACACCTGACTGCCCCCTCCCCGAACGGAGGGGTACCCAAAACCAGTAGCATGCGGCGCCATGAGCACCCCCACTGGGCCCGCTTCCGGCCTGCCTGTACGAATGCCGCGACCTCGCCAGTCCGGACGGCACCGCCGCCCGGAGCCCGTGGTCGCACCCGAGGGCGCCGCCGCGCTCGTTCTCGCCGTTCCCGGTACCCCCTCTTCGGCCACACGCGGTCTGGCCGAAGAGGTGATCAGCATCGCCCGTTCCGAGCTGCCCGGCCTCAATGCCGTGATCGGCTACCTCGACGGCGACGACGCCGAGTACCCGAGGCTCTCGGCCGTACTCACCCACAGCGCCGCCGAGCGTGTCGCGCGCTACGAGCAGGCGCAGGCCGCCGGCCGTGAGGTCGCCGAGCCCGAAGGCCCGGCGGCCGTCGTGGTGCCGCTTCTCGCGGGGCCGGACAGCGCTCTGATCCGGCGGATACGGCAGGCCGTGATGGACAGCGGCACGCAGGTCGAGCTGACCGATGTACTCGGCCCCCATCCGCTGCTCGCCGAGGCGCTGCACGTACGGCTCTCCGAGGCCGGGCTGGCCCGCGCCGACCGTGCCAGGCTCTTCACCGTGGCAACGGCCGCCGACGGCATCGTGCTGGCCACGGTGGGTGGCGAGGAGGCGGTGCAGGCCGCCGGGATCACCGGCATGCTGCTCGCCGCCCGGCTCGCCGTACCGGTGATGGCCGCCGCACTCGACGTGGAGGGTTCCGTCGCCTCGATCGCCGGGCAGCTGACGGGCTCCGGCTCGGCGCAGCTCGCGCTCGCCCCGTACCTCGTGGGCCCCGAGGTCCCCGAGGGACTGCTGGACGCCGCCGCGAAGGAGGCGGGCTGTGCGACGGCCGAGCCGCTCGGCGCGTATCCGGCGATCGGCAAGCTCGTGCTGTCGATGTACATGACGGCGCTCGGTATCGCGCCGACGACGCCGCAGGGTGCTCAGGCACATTGACCCGGTGCCGGGCTGCCCGGCAGCACATCTGCCCTCGACCGCCGGGCGGGTCCGGTTCTCCGGGCCCGTCCGGCGATCGCGCTGTGTGCGGCGGCACGCGTGGCTCATGGGACGCGACGTCGCTCGGCCGGGACGTCAGGCGAAGATCACGCAGGACGCGGCGGGAGTCTCCAGCGCGCCCTTGTGGTGCGGCACGCCGGTCGCGGGGTCGACGGCGAACCAGCTGACGTTCCCGGACCGCTCATTAGCCGCGTACAGCCACCCGCCGGTGGGGTCGAGCGCGAGGTCGCGGGGCCAGTGCCCGCCACAGTCCACAGTCGTGACCAGAGTCGCCGTCCCACCCGTCGCGTCGAGCGCCAGGACGGAGATGCTGTCGTGCCCCCGGTTCGCGGTCCACAGGAACCGCCCGTCGTGCGAGACGACCACCTCGGACGGGTACGTCGCCGTGTCCGCACCGCCCGCTGGTTCCTCGGGCAGTACGGGCGTCTCACCGACCGGTTCGAGGACCCCCGTGGTGGGGTCCCACCTGCACACGGTGACGGTCGGTTCGAGCTCGTTCAGGACGTAGGCGTGGCCGCCCGCCGGATGGAACGCCAGGTGCCGCGGGCCCGCTCCCGGTCGCAGGGCCGTCTCGCGGTGCGGCCGCAGCGCCCCGGTGGCCGTGTCCAGCGCGCAGATCCGTATGGAGTCGGTGCCGAGGTCCACGCTGAGCACCCAGTTCCCCGAGGGGTCCGGCAGTACCTGGTGGGCGTGCGGGGCCTGCTGGCGGTCGGCATTCGGACCACTGCCCTCGTGCCGGAGCACCGCGGTGACGTCCCCGAGGGAACCGTCGGCCCGCACGGGCAGGGCGGTCACGCTGCCCGAGCCGTAGTTGGCGGTGAGCAGATGGCCGCCCGCGAGCGCGAGATGGGTCGGTGCGCTGCCGTCGACCGGCCGGATCTCGCCGATCGGCCGCGGCACATCGCCGGTGACGTCGAAGGCGGCGGCCGCGCCGTGCTCGGTCTCACTGACGGTGTAGAGCACCCTGCCGCCCGGCCCGGGCCCGTGCCCCAGGACGAGGTACGAGGGATCGGGGACCGTGTCCGTCGCGCCGAGGAAGGTCAGCGCCCCGGTCTCCCGGTCCACGGCGGCGACGGTGATCCCCCGCCCGCCCGCCGAGGTGAACGATCCGATGAATGCCCGCCCCGCGCCGTTGTCGCTGTCCACTGCACTGCTCGTCACCGCATTGCCCCTCTCCGCCGACTGATCACGGCCGTCCTCGCAGTCGTGATCTTCCGGGGCGACGGTAGCAGTCGGTCCCGTGAGGTCTAGACCAGGACGTCGACTGTCGGCAGGCTCCGTGCGGTGAGGTCACACACCGATCAGCGGGGCGCGCGGGTCGCTGCGCAGCGGTATGGCGAGTTCGGCGAGCGCCCGCTCCAGACCGTGCAGATGGGCGAGGGCGGGCTCCGCGACGGCCGGGGACGACGGGGTGCCCTGCGAGCACGCTCTCTGCGGCAGGTCCGGGGCCGTCAGCGCCTCGACGGCTGCCTCGACGCGCCAGCAGGCGGCAGCGAGGCGGGCGTCGTGGGAGGCTTCCGGGTCCGCGGCGACCGAGGCCAGTCCGCGCACCTCCCGTGCGCACGTGTCCAGCAGGGCGAGTACCTGTCGGGCACGGGCCTTGCGGGCGCGCAGCGGGCTCAACGGGTGCACCAGCGGGGCCAGGGACAGCCGTACCCGTCCGAGGAGTGCCTCCAGTTCGGCGATCCGGGGCGCGGGATCGGCGGTCGGTGCCCCGGAGAGCCTCGCCGCCGCTTCCGCCGTACAGGTGTGTACGCAGCGCAGGGCCCGCTGGATCCACACGTCGGTCGTGGCGTGTGTGGTGACCGGCAGCACGAGGAGCACCGCGAGCATCGCACCGAGCGCTCCGGCGGCGGTCTCGGTGAGCCGCAGCACGAGCAGGGCCGGGTCCAGCACACCGAGGAGTCCGTAGAGCGCTCCGGCCATGACCGTCACCGAGAACACCATCCAGGTGTAGGAGACCGCGGCGGTGTAGAAGATGCCGAAGACGCCGATCGCAACAAGGATCGCGCTGGGTACGGCAGCCCCGTGCAGCGGAACGACGACGGCCAGACCGATGGGGATGCCGATCAGTGTGCCCAGGATCCTGCGGAAGCCACGTACCAGTGTCTCGCCGCGCGAGGCGGTGTTCACGAAGACCCACCAGGTGGCGCCCACGGCCCAGTACCAGCGCTGCTCGGACAGGAGCAGTCCCGCAGCCAGTGCCAGGGCTCCCCCGGCGGTCGCCTGAATCGCTTGGCGTGTGGTCGCGCGGGCCAGTCCCTCACCGGTCGCCGGGGCGGGCACGGCGGCGGCGGGGGGCAGTCGGCGCTCGTAGCACCACAGCCCGAAGCGCACGGTCGACGAGGCGAGCAGGGAGAGGGCGACCGCGGAGTACAGCTCGGGCAGCTGCGCGGGCAGCGTGTGGAGGAACTGCGTGGTGAAGAAGGCCATGAACGCGAAGACGCCCAGTGAGTGACCGCGCGGCCCCCATCGCCTGGCGTACACGCCCAGGCCCATGACCGCGAGAAAGGCCACGTCCCGCGCCCGCGGGTAGTCGTGCAGCCCTGCCGCGAGGGCGAGCACGGGGAAGCCCACGGCCGGCAGCAGCGCGGTGGTGACCGCCTGGGCGCGCACCGTGGTGTCCAGCACCGTGAACAAGGCCAGCAGCGCGGCGAGACCGCCGGTGATCGCCGCGACGAGGGAGTGACCGGCCAGTCCGCACACCACGACGGCCAGCCCGATGCCGAGGACGGCCCGGACACCGCTGCGCAGCCGCAGTCGGCCCGGGTCCGGGGAAACGAACATCCTCTTCAGCACGGCATGCTCCTGCTTCTGCACACACCGGCCCTGCGCACCGGCATGAAAAAGGCGCCGCGGGGATCCGCAGCGCCATCGACGGGTACATCACAACACCCATACGGCCCATGGCTCAACCCGAAGAAGATTCACTGAACCATTGGCTCAATGAATGAGCGAATGAGTGCACCATAGGTGGGCCAACGGACCGAAATGGGGCCGGGGCCTGACTCGGTTCTCACGCCCCGGCGCGGGTACCGCGGCTCGGGGCCGCCCGGCACATACGAGGTCGGCGGGCCGCCTGCGCGACGGGTAGAGCCGGTTCAGGCACCGGGCCAGGACATGCGGATGTCCGTCGAAGGACACCGCCTCGTCCCGCCTCACCTGCCTCGCGTCAAGCACGTCGCGCCGCAGCCGACTTCGATGGACGCCCCTTGCGGATGACCACGCTCCGCCTCGGCGAGCGCCCCTGTTCGTAGCCGCGGAACGCCAGCCAGCAGATCAGCAGTGCCGTGACGAACACGGGCAGCCAGGCCACCCGGGCAAGCACCCAGCCGGGGGCGTCGGGAACGGTGTGCAGGCCCGGCAGGGTCCCGCCCACCAGCAGGCCGGTGGTGGTCACCGCGATCATCGCGGTCTGATGCCACAGGTAGATCGTCATCGCGGAGAGGTTGACCGTCGCCACGGCCGCCCAGACTGCCGGACGCCGGAGCACCCGGCGCAGCGGACCGAGCAGCAGCAGCGCCGCTCCGCACTGGGCGAGACCGAAGGTGACCACGGCGAGCGTCGGCGGGTCGAGGTTGGAGATCTCCAGGCCGGGCACTCCGACCATGGCCGCGGGATAACCTGCCCGGAGTACGAGTGCAGCAGTGGTGGCGGCTCCGCCGATCAGCAGCACCCAGCCGGACCTTCGACTGCACAGATCGCCCCGGGACCAGGCCGCGCCCAGGCAGTACGGAACCAGCCAGCCGGCCACCACGTTGACGGAGGCGAACCCGCCGGGGGCGTCCAGGCCGAACCGGCAGAGGTCGGTGATCAGCACGACGGCGAACGGCCACAACGGATGCAGCCTCGCCACGAGCGGGGTCGCCGCGGTCAGCACCGCGAAGACCACCAGGAACCAGAGCGGGGACCACACGAGCTTGCACAGTGCGCGCACGGTGTCCTGGTCCGCCTCCGCGGCGAGCATCGTGCACGCCGCCACGGTCCATACGAACAGCACGACGACCACCGGCCGCAGCAGCCGGGACATCCTCGCCCTCAGCCACCGGCCGTAGCTCTCGCCGCGTGCGCGGGCGGAGGCGTAACTCCTCGCACCGACCTGTCCGCCGACCAGGAAGAAGACGGCAAGGGTCTGGAACACCCAGGAGACCGGGGTGAACCGGGGCAGGTACTGGAGCGGGCTCGAACCGTGCAGGGTGCCGCTGTCGACGACGAGCGCGGTCACCATCCAGTGGCCGAGAACGACGCCGAGGATGGCGACGGCACGCAGGGCGTCGATGGCGCGGTCGCGGTCGGCGGGAGTGGCAGATTCGATCCGCCGGACCAAGTCACGCATGGCGCTCTCCCGAGAGCTCTGCGGGCGTGGCCGTTCCGGCCACGCTCCGGGCGATGTTCTTCAGCGGTACGGAACCGGGCTTCAGGTGGTCGCGGTGGCCGCCGCCCGTCGCAAAGGCACCGGCGCCGGACCCGGGCGAAACGGCGTCCATGCCGAACCCGGTGTCCACCAGGGCGGGTTGGAGCCTCGTGCGCGCTACGCCGACGGCCCGGTCACCGTCGCGGCCCGCCCGGCCGGTGACCGGGGTGTGAGCGACAGCGGCGCCGCCGGGGCTTGCGGACCGGACGGTGTCCGCGACCCGCGGCCCGTCGATGGACCGGGCACGGATGCGGGAGGTCCGGGCCACACGGTGCGGATCGCGCAACTCCCCCATGAGCCCACGCATTTCGGGTGCCGCCCCGTCGGCATGCCCCGGAGCGGCCGACAGCTCGGCGAGCAGGTGGCTTCTGCGGGTTCGGGACGGCATGACGCGGGGCTCCTTCCGTGCCGGATGGCTTCCGGTGATTCGGATACAGAAGCTATGGATGGAGCCTCGTAGTCCGCGTCCCGCCGAGGTCTGAACCTGTTCTGTAGTTCTATAGGACTACAGGTATGGGAGGGGGCCGGAGCTGATTCCGGATCAGCACGAACAGGCCGCTGCCGGGCCATTGGTACAGTCGCAAGCCGGATCGGCCTACCAGGAAGTGACCAACGGACCATGGCGGTGGACGCCCTCGACACCCGTATCCTGCGGTTGCTCATCGAGCAGCCGCGTACCAGCGTCCGCGAGTACGCACGCATCCTCTCCGTCGCCCGGGGCACCCTCCAGGCCCGTATCGACCGGCTGGAGCGGGACGGTGTGATCACCGGCACGGGACCTGTCCTGTCTCCCGCCGCGCTGGGACACCCGGTGCTGGCCTTCGTTCATCTGGAGGTCACCCAGGGGCATCTGGACGAGGTCGGTGAGGCGCTCGCCGCGGTGCCGGAGATCGTCGAGGCCTTCTCGACCACGGGCGGCGGCGATCTGCTGGCCCGGGTGGTGGCCCGCGACAACGGACATCTGGAGGATGTGATCCAGCGGCTGATCCGGCTGCCCGGTGTGGTCAGGACGCGTACCGAGGTGGCGCTGCGCGAGCGGGTGCCGCACCGGCTGCTGCCGCTGGTCGAGTCGGTGGGCCGCACGGCCCCCGGCAACCCGAGGTGATCAGCGCATGGGCACGCCCGGTGCCATGAACTCATGGCGCGGTCCTGCTCCTTCGCTCCTCTCGGCCTCGACGGCTCCCTGGCTGACGGCGAGCCCGACGCGGACGAGCCGGCGCGTCGGCTGCTCGGACGCCATGGCGTTGCCGACTCCACCTGGCGGCAGAGCGCCCGGTTCCTCGGCATCGGCAACCGCGAGGCGCTGACGGTCCTGCGCGCCGAGTACCCCAGTGCCCGGTATCCGTGTACGGGCCGGCCGCCGCCACCGTCCGGGGGCGGGGTGAGGAATCCGCGGCGCGGCCGCCCCGGGGAGTCCGTGCGGACACCGGGAGAACCGTTCGGCGTGTCGCCGAGGTCCGGCGGCCCGATATCCTGATCACGCCGCGCGCCCCCCACCTCGCCCCGATCCGTGTCGGGTCGCCGCCGTGGCAGTCGAAGCGGCCCACAATTCGAGATTGGTGCAATGGTGCTGGTAGCTGGTCGGTACCGCTTGACGTCCCCCATCGGCCGCGGCGGCATGGGTGAGGTGTGGCGCGCCTCCGACGAAGTGCTCGGCCGGGCAGTGGCCGTGAAGCTGCTGCTGGGTGACCACGCGGACGACTCGGCGACCGCCCGGTTCCGTCTGGAGGCGCAGACCGCGGCCCGCCTGAGTCACCCTCATCTGGTGGCCGTGTTCGACTTCGGGTCCTGGGAGAATCGCTTCTTCCTCGTGATGGAGCTTGTCGAGGGCAGGAGCCTGGGCGATCTGCTCGCGGCCGAGGAGCGGCTCGGAGCCGAGCAGGTCGCCCGGATCGCCGGCCAGGCGGCCGCGGGGCTCGCCGCCGCGCACCGGCAGGGCATCGTGCACCGCGACATCAAGCCCGGGAACCTGATGCTGGACGCCGAGGGGTCCGTCAAGATCGGTGACTTCGGTATCGCCCAGTTCGTCGACGACCCCTCCGCCGCGCTGACCACCACCGGCCAGATCGTCGGCACCAGTCTGTATCTCGCGCCGGAGCGCGCCCTGGGCCGTACGGCCGGTGCGGCGTCCGACATGTACTCCCTCGGCTGTGTGATCTACCAACTCCTGCTGGGTGAGCCACCGTTCCGCTCCGACACGGCCACCGCGACGCTCTATCAACATGTCGACACAGCCCCCGTGCCGCTCGGACAGCGCGGCGTCGACCTGTCCCCGGCCTTCGACTCCTATCTCCTCGGGCTGCTCGCGAAGCAGCCCGAGGACCGGCCCAGCGCCCAGCAGGTCGCCGACTGGTTCCAGAGCGATGCGTGGCGAGGACAGCCTGAGCCCCTGCCGCTGTACGCCCCCACCCGTCCTCCGGCCGGCCCGAGAGCCGCTCGTCCCCCGGCCTCCGCTGCCGCGTTCGACCCGACCTCGATGTCTTCCCCCGCGCAGCAGGCCGAGGGGACGTCGACGTACCGCCTGCCGCAGGCAGGTGGGCGCAGGCGGCGCCCGCCGGAGCGGTCCGCCCCCGTCCGGCGGCGCACCGGTGCCCGCGAGGCGATCAGGCGTCGGCCCCGGGTGGCGAGCGCCATCGCCGGTACGGTTGCCTTCCTCGCGGCCGTGTATCTGGGGATGAGCCTGTTCTCGCCGGATTCCAGCTCGGCCGGCACGCCGGACACCGGCTCCACCGCGACCACCGGACCCGAATCACCGGCGCCGGGCCGGCCGGCGCAGACCGGCGGAAACGACGCGGACAGTGCGGGCAGCACGGGCAGCACGGACAGTGCGGGCAGCGGAGACAGCGGAGACAGCGGAGACAGCCGAAACGACGGAGACGGCGGGGACGGCGGGGACGACGAGCAGGACTGAGCCGCTCTCCCCTGCCCGACCCTGCCCCGCCCGGCGGCGGTGCCGCCCCGGTCGCGGCGCAGCCCGCCGGGCAGCCGTCAAGCTGTCGTCAGGACCGGCCGTCCGGGCGTCAGCGGTTCGTCAACGGACGCCGCCGGACCAGCGGTCTTCCATAACGTCACCGCCATGGGAAGACGCGACATCCGAGCCGTGCCCGGTCCCCACTCCGGCCGGGCCCACCCTCCGCCCGACACGAGCGCCTACGACCACGGCTGGGCCGGGGACCTGCGGTTCGCGGTCCGCTGCGCCCTGACGCTCCTCGGGCTGCTCCTGGCCGTCGACATGACGGCCAGTCACCTCACGACGGTGCACGCCCTGTTATGGACGGGTCTGGCCGTGCTGCTGTTCATGGTGCTGGTGCCGCCCCGGGTCCGCGCGGGTGCGGGGTGGCTCTCCTGCCGGGGTCTGGTGCGTGAACGGATCGTGCGCACCGACCGGTTGGTGTCGGTGCGCTGGTCGGACGGTGTCTCCCAGCGTCTGGTGCTCCGTGACGCGGAGGGCGGCCGGGTCGAGGTCGACCCTCAGGTGTTCGTCGCGAATCCCGCGCTGTGGCACCGACTGGACGACGACGCCCGTGCCTGCGTGAAACGCGGCACGCTGCGGTGCGGGGTGACAGCGCTGCGGCAGCTGTCCGACCGCATCGACCGCCGGACGGCGCGTGCGGTGTTCACGGCCTCCGGCCTGGAGTAGCCGGTCCGCACCCCGGGATCGTTGTGCGATCCCACCACCACGGCTTGACCAAACTTGCCAAGTCCCCCGGCGACTCCCGCAGTTCGTTGACGAGGCCATGACGACATGTGAGTGTTCGGTCGCTCGATCACGGACGACGGCTATGCGGGCGGCCGACGGCGGCCGAAGCAGGTACGTCACCGTACGCCATCACCCGTGATCGAGGCCCCCCGACTCAAGGAGCCTCGATGAAACGCAGACCGATGACGGCCGGGACAACCCTGGCCGTCCTCGCCGGAATGCTGGTCGCCGTCAGCGGTGGGCCGGCAGCTGCCGAACCGTCCCCGCCCGCGCCGACCGCACTCTCCGCCGCGGTGTCGGCCGCCGACCGGGCCGCAGCCAGTGGCCTCGACGCCCTGGCGAAGGGGCTCGACGAGCGGTACGAGCGGCAGATGGTGACCCCTTGGGTCAAGGGCATGTACTCCGTCGCGTACCAGCGCACCTACCGCGGGCTCCCCGTCGTCGGCGGGGACGCCGTCGTGGTGGCCGACTCCCGGGGCCGGGTCCGCGGCACCCAGTCGGCGGTGTCCCGGCGGATCAATGTGCCGACGACCCCGACCGTTTCCGCCGGGGCAGCCGAAACCACCGCCCGCAAGAAGCTCACCACCGTGAAGGGGGTGGAATCGCACCGCCTGGTGGTGCGAGCCACGGGCAGGACCTCCCGGCTGGCCTGGGAGACGGTGCTCACCGGACGCAGCGCCAAGGCGCCCAGCCGGCTGCACGTCTTCGTCGACGCGGGCACCGGCAAGGTGCTCGACAGCTACGACGACGTCAAGGCGGGCACCGGCAACAGCCAGTGGAACGGTCCCTCCCCACTCACCATCGACACCACCGCCTCGGGGAGCAGCTACTCGCTGCGCGACCCGAACCGTACCGGTCTGAGCTGCGCCGATTACAGCACGGGCAGTGTCTTCACCAAGTCGAGCGACTCCTGGGGCACCGGCAACGCCTCCAGCAAGGAGACCGGCTGCGTCGACGTCATGTGGGCCGCGCAGCACGAGTGGAACATGCTGCGGGACTGGCTGGGCCGCAACGGACACAACGGCAACGGCGGCAGCTGGCCGGTCAAGGTCGGGCTGAACGACGTCAACGCCTACTGGGACGGCTCCTCGGTCTCCATCGGCCACAACAACGCCAATCAGTGGATCGGCGCGATGGACGTGGTGGGCCATGAGTTCGGCCACGGCATCGACCAGTACACGCCCGGCGGCGCCAACAACGAGTCCGGGCTCGGCGAGGCCACCGGCGACATCATGGGCGCCCTCACCGAGGCGTACACCAATGAGCCCTCCCCGTACGACGACCCGGACTACACCGTCGGCGAGAAGATCAACCTGGTCGGCAACGGGCCGATCCGCATCATGTACAACCCGGGGCAGATCGGCGACCCCAACTGCTACAGCACCTCGATACCCAATACCGAGGAGCACGCGGCGGCCGGCCCGCTGAACCACTGGTTCTACCTACTGGCCGAGGGCTCGAACCCCGACGGTGGCAAGCCGTCCAGCCCGACGTGCAACAGCTCCTCGGTCACCGGTGTCGGCATCCAGAGCGCCGGAAAGGTCTTCTACGGCGGGATGCTGCTCAAGACGAGCGGGATGACCTACAAGCGCTACCGCACGGCCACCCTCACCGCCGCAAAGAACCTCGACACCGGCTGTGTGCTCTTCGACCGGACCAAGGCCGCCTGGGACGCGATCAGTGTCCCCGCCCAGAGCGGCGATCCGACCTGCACACCCAGCGGCAACAACGACTTCACGATGTCGCCGGACCCGGCGTCCGGCTCCGTGAAGCCGGGCAGCTCGGTGACGGCGACGGTGCGGACCGCGGCCAGCTCCGGGAGCGCGCAGGCCGTGAACCTCACGGCGAGCG
Organism: Streptomyces sp. NPDC015032; assembly: GCF_043080425.1. NCBI lineage: Bacteria > Bacillati > Actinomycetota > Actinomycetes > Kitasatosporales > Streptomycetaceae > Streptomyces > Streptomyces sp. NPDC015032. Next base: position 37,946 of record NZ_JBIBVN010000006.1, read on the forward strand.
GTCTGCCGAACGGTGTCACCGCGTCCTTCAGCCCGTCGTCGGTGCAGTCCGGGGCGTCCTCGACGATGACCGTGTCCGCGTCGTCGAGCGCCGCGCCCGGCGCGTACACCTTCACGGTGAAGGGTGACGGCACCCGGAGCCACACCGCGCAGTACACCCTGACCGTCGACAACGGGGGCGGCAATCCGGGCGGCAAGGCTCCGGACATCAGCGTCGCCAACGTGCAGGCGCACCTCGCGCAGCTGAACACCATCGCCACGCAGAACGGCGGCAACCGCCGGGCCGGCAGCGCCGGTTACACGGCCTCCGTCGCCTATGTGAAGGGCAAGCTGCAGGCAGCCGGCTACACCGTCAGCGAGCAGACCTGTACCAGCTGCACGTACCGCGGGAACAACCTGATCGCCGACTGGCCGGGCGGTCCGTCCGACCAGACTGTCATGTTCGGCGCCCACCTGGACGGCGTCGCGGCCGGCCCCGGGATCAATGACAACGGCTCCGGCTCCGCCACCCTGCTGGAGAACGCGCTCACCCTGGCGCAGCAGAACCCGACCATGGCCAAGCACGTCCGCTTCGCCTGGTGGAACGGCGAGGAGCAGGGGCTGCAGGGTTCCGAGTACTACGTCGGCCGGCTCAGCGCGGCCCAGCGCAGTGCGATCAAGGCGTACTACAACTTCGACATGGTCGCCTCGACCAACGCCGGCTACTTCATCAACAACGTGAACTCGGCCGCCTCGGCACCGATGAAGGAATACTGGGACTCGCTGAACCTCGCGCCGGAGGAGAACGTCGAGGGCCAGGGGCGGTCCGACGACTACTCCTTCCAGCAGGGCGGCATTCCCACCTCCGGGTACGCGACGGGCGCCGGCGACACCAAGTCGTCCGCGCAGGCGGCCAAGTGGGGCGGTACGGCGGGCCGGTCCTACGACACCTGCTACCACCAGTCCTGCGACACCACGGCCAACATCAACGCGACCGCGCTCGACCGCAGCGCCGACGGGGTCGCCTACACGGTGTGGAAGACCTCCGTCGGCACCACCGCTCCGGCCGACGACTTCTCCGTCTCGGTGAAGCCGGTCTCCGGCAACGTCCAGCCTGGCGGCTCGGTGACCGCGAGTGTGTCGACGGCGACCACCAGCGGCTCCGCCCAGACCGTGAAGCTGACGGCCTCCGGGGCGCCGAGCGGCGTCACGGTCTCGTTCGCCCCGGCCTCCGTGCAGTCGGGTTCGTCGTCGTCCATGACCGTCTCCGCCGGGGCCCAGGCCGCGCCGGGTACGTACACGCTCACGGTGACCGGGACGGGTACGGCCACCCACACCACCACGTACTCGCTCGTCGTCGGTGGCGGCGGGACCTGCCAGGCGCGGCAGGCGGTCGTCAACGGCGGCTTCGAGGACGGTGTCGCGCCGTGGACCCAGACGGACGGCGTGATCAACAACCGGACGTCGGAGAAGCCCGCGCACGGCGGCGCGTACACGGCGTGGCTCGGCGGCTGGGGTTCCACGCACTCCGACGCCATCGCGCAGTCGCTGACCGTTCCGTCGGGCTGCTCGACGTACCAGCTGTCGTTCCATCTGCGCGCCGACACGGATGAGTCGGCGGGCGACCCGACCGCGTACGACACGTTCACCGTCAAGATGGGTACCAAGACCCTCGCGACGTACTCGAACGCGGACGCCACGGGCTCCTACGTCCAAAAGACGTTCGACGTCGCCGAGTTCGCCGGTCAGACGGTCACCCTCGGGTTCACCAGCAGTGAGGACGCCTATCTGCAGACCAGCTTCATCCTCGACGACGTGACGCTGAACGTCGGCTGACCGTCTCTCAGGAATCCATCGGGCGGGGCGTGCACGCACATGCGCCCCGCCTCCGGTGGGTCAGCGTACGGCGGCCGCCAGCCGGTGGGTGAAGTCGTCGATCTCCGGCCTGCCGCCGTGCCCCGCTGCCAACCTGTGGTGCAGGCCGCGCAGTTCCTGTCCCAACAGCGTCGAGGCGGTCACCTCGGTGGTGTCCAGTACGGGTCCGGCGATGGCGATCGCCGCCTGGGGATCGTGGGCACAGGCATGGGCATCGGCCATCCGCACCAGGAACAGCATCCGTGTCGAGTGCATCCCGGGCGGAAGCAGATCCAGTGCGGTGCGGGTCGCCATGACCGCGCGCAGTGCCAGCCGGCGGTCCCCGGTCGCGGCGGCGAGATCCCGCAGCGCCCCCGCGGCCCCGGACTCGACCCGCAGGCGCACAGAGGCGACGGACAGCCAGGGCGCCTCCGTCTCGTCCTGCTCACCGACCCGGTCCATCTGCGACCAGGCACGGTCGATATGGCCCAGGGTCTGCCGGGCGTCGCCGCGTACCGCGTGCCCGCGCGCCTGGTACAGATCGCTCAGGGCGCCCGCCCAGTACCGGCCTGTGGCCGCCTGCCGGATCGCCCCACCGTAGGCCAGCGCGGAGGGGCCGTCGCCCTCCAGCCGCGCCAGTGTGCTCATGTCGCTGAGCGCGGCCACCTCGGTTCCGACATGACCGGCCAGGCCCGCCCAGCCCAGCGACCGGTCCAGCCAGGCCATCGCCGTCGCGTTACGGCCCCACAGCAGCCGAAGACAGCCGGCCGACTGCGCGTACTCGGCGGCCAGCGGGGCGAGTTGGCGCTGGTACGGCGCCGCGGGCAGGGCCATCCAGCGGAGCATCGCGTGCAGGGTGCGCTCGACCACTACGGTCGCCCCCGGCCAGGCCCGCTCCTCGTCGGCGCGCAGGCAGACGGCGAGCAGCGCCGTCAGGGCGTGCACCGTGTCGATGTCCAGCGGCGGGCGCGAGACCGTGGCCGGGCCCAGGGCGCAGAATCCGAAGTGCAGGGCGATGACATCGGCCAGCGCCGGGACGGTGCAGCCGTCCCGGCCGTGCGCCGGGCACATCAGCCCGTAGGCGGGCAGGCTCGTGGGCAGGACGGTGTCCGGCGGCAGCATCGAGAGCAGGGCGCCGCCCGCGGGCTCCCCGGGCAGGGGTCCCGTCCGTGCGGCGCTCGCCGTGGGACGTGCGTCCGCGCTCTCCTCGCCCGTACCGCCCAGCCCTTCGGCCTCCGCCGCCTCGCAGGCGTCGAGGAGGTCGCCGCCCGCGGCCAGCAGGTCGTCCAGCCTGCGGGCGAGCGGCAGCGGCGTCTTCCGGGTACCGTGCTCCAGTTTGCTGATGGCGGTGTGGTCGTATCCGACGCGGGCACCCACCTGAGCCTGGGTGAGCCCGGCACGCCTGCGCCACCGACGCAGCCGGGTTCCGAAGGCTGTCCACACCTCTGTGGTACGGGCATCCGGCAGAGGGCCCATGCCCTCGGTCACCCGGAACTCCGCGGAGCCCCACCGGATCCCCCACCCGTGCCGCGCTCATGGCTCATAGCCGGGAGAATAGCGAGCACGTGTGCGCGCTGTCCCCGGTGCGGCGGCAAGTTGGCGCCTTCCCGCGCCCTGCCGAACTTGCCACGTCCCGCAAGCACCATCACCCAACCCCCCGTCCCGACCCACTGGTTGAGCCCAACGCACGTGCATGGACGGGCGGCCCGCCGGGCATATGACGGGTAATCGCCAGGAGGTGGTGGCCGTGGGCCGCATCAAGATCGTCCGACGTCCCCAGCTGCCGTCGCGACCGCCGCCCCTCGACCTGCGGACCCCGTCCGGCCGCCCGCTGCCGTACTGAGGGCGCCCTTCCGTGAACACGCACACCGTGCCGCGCTTCGCCTCCGGGCCACCGGGGGCGGGCGTCTCACCCGGCGCACCCGCGCGGTGCGGACCGGGACACGGCCGCGCATACACAACACGGGTACGCGGTGCGGTGTTTGGTCGCCCGGGAGGCCATGAAGGCCTGGGGCTCCGGGTCATTACGGGAATCCGCAGGGTAGCGGGTGCGGTGAACATCATCCGGTTCGAAGGACATCCTCGTACCGGCTCCGGTGGGCTCTTTCTAGCGTTGCCGGTGAGGCGCGACGGACTTCTCGCGTCTCTCCGCCACCGGCCAGGAGCCAGTTCATGGATTTCGTCACTCTGGGCCTCCCCCAGGAACCCGCGGGCGGTGTCGCGGGCTGGGCAGCCGCCCTCGTCGACACCATGGGAGGTCCGGGCGCCGGCCTCGCCATCGCCCTGGAGAATCTCTTCCCTCCGCTGCCCAGCGAGGTCATTCTCCCGCTGAGCGGGTTCGCGGCGGGTCGGGGCGTCATCAGCCTGGCCTCCGCGCTCCTGTGGACCACGCTCGGTTCAGTGGCGGGGGCGGTGGCTCTGTACTGGATCGGGATGCTCTTCGGCCGTGACCGGGTGCATGCGATCTGGGCGAAGCTGCCACTGGTCAAGACCTCCGATCTGGAGCGCACGGAGCAGTGGTTCGCCAAGCACGGCACCAAGGCCGTCCTCCTCGGCCGCATGGTGCCGATCTTCCGGAGTCTCATCTCCGTGCCGGCCGGTGTGGAGCGCATGCCGCTGCCGCTCTTCCTGGCCCTGACCGCACTGGGCAGTCTGCTGTGGAACTCGGTGCTGGTGATGGCCGGATACTGGCTCGGCGACCGGTGGGACCTGGTGGAGACGTATGTCGGGGTCTTCTCCAAAGCCGTTCTGGCCGTGGTCCTGGCGGCAGTCGCCGTGTATATGACCCTTCGCTTCCGTTCCCGTTCCCTGAAGCGGCCCCGGGCCCGCTCTCGTTCCCGCGGCCGGGCGCAGCACCGCCGTACGTCATGAATCCCTCGCCGCCCCGTACCCCGCCGGTCTCACCCGCGCGAGGCGGGACGATCTTGCCGAGACCATGGAACGCGGCTAGCCTCGACACCCGTGCAGGCGGACTCCACAGACAGCGCGGCCGACCGTCCTCCGGAGCCGCCGACCGGCCCGGGGCACGATGCGGGAGGCACCCCCGTGGCGCATCCGTCCCCGCGTTCCCGCAGGGTGACGGGCGCCCTGCTCAGCTGTTGCACCGGTCTGTTGGGACTGCTGTATTTCGCCGTGCCGGGCACGTTGTCGGGCCCGTTCGTCCTGTGGCCCCGTACCCGGCGGCGTGCCCTGGCCGTGCTGAGCGCCGGAGCCCGTCGGATCACGGAGCTGGAGCGGTTCCGTCGGAGTTTCTTCTTCGGTGATGTGTTCCCCGCGCACGACACTTCGGACCGGGAAGTCATTCGCTACCTGGCCGTCCGCGCCTACGCCGGGACGCTGTTCGGTTTCGTGGTGGCGCTGCTGGGGGTCGGGGTGGTCCTGGCCGGGCTCCTGATGGTGGGGGTGACCCGTGCCACCACGAGCTGGCAGGAGCTGCTGACCCAAGGGGTGCTCGGCGGTGTCCTCCTCTTCCTCGACCTCCAGGGAATCCTCTCGCTGGGCGCCCTCGACGCACGGTCGGCGCGCGAGCACTTCGGCCCGTCCGAGCGGGAGCTGCTGGAGCGGCGCATCGCGGAACTGGCCGCGAGCCGTGCCGGAGTGCTCCGGGCGGTGGACGTGGAGCGCAGGCGCATCGAGCGGGATCTGCACGACGGCGTGCAGCAGCGGCTCGTCGCGCTGGCCATGCTGCTGGGCCGGGCTCGCCGCAACCGGACGCCCGAGCAGGTCGATCTGCTGCTCCGGCAGGCGCACCAGGAGTCCCAGGAGGTCCTCACCGAGCTGCGGGAAGTGGCCTGGCGCGTCTATCCGTCGGCGCTCGACGACCTGGGGCTGGAGGAGGCGCTCGGCGGCGTGGCCCAGCGTTGCGGCATCCCCCTGCGGGTCGAGTTCGATCTACCGGTGCGGTTGTCGCGGCCCGTGGAGACGGCCGCCTACTTCGTCGTGTCGGAGGCCGTGACCAACGCGGCCAAGCACTCCGGTGCCACCCACATATCCGTCAGCATCAAGGGCGACGCGCGAGGGGTTTCCCTGTGTGTCCGGGACAACGGCACCGGTGGCGCGGATCCCACGGGCAGCGGGCTCGCCGGGCTGCGGGGCCGGGTGGACGCGCTCGACGGCCGGCTCCACATCGACAGCCCTTCCGGGGGCCCCACCACCATCATCGCGGAGCTGCTGTGCGCGTAATGCTCGCCGAGGACTCGACCCTGCTCAGGGAGGGACTGGTACGCCTGCTCGCCGAGGAGGGGCACGAGGTCCTCGCCGCGGTGGGTGACGGGACGGCACTCCTCCGGGCGGTCGAGACAGACCCGCCGGACCTCGTCGTCGTCGACATCCGGATGCCGCCCACCCACACCGACGAGGGGCTGCGGGCCGCACTGGAGATCCGCGAGCGCTGGCCACTGGTCGGTGTGCTGGTCCTCTCCCAGCACATAGAGCGCAACTACGCGGTCCGGTTGCTGTCCGCCAACGCCGAGCGGGTCGGATATCTGCTCAAGGACCGGGTGGCCCAGGTCGACGAGTTCCTGGACTCGCTGGAGCGGATCCACGCGGGCGGCGCGTCCATCGACGCCGAAGTCGTACGGCAGTTGGTGATCCGGACCACGCACGTCGACCCCTTGGCCGGGCTGACCCCTCGGGAGCGCGCCGTCCTGCAGGAACTGGCCCAGGGCCGCACCAACGCTGCCATCGCGCAGCAGCTGCACATCTCACTGAGTTCGGTCGAGAAGCATCTCAACTCCGTCTTCGAGAAGCTCGATCTGGCACGGGACACGGGCTACAGCAGACGGGTGCTGGCGGTCCTGCGCTACCTGGAGTCCTGAGCGCCTCGACCTCTCCCCTCGACTCCCCGGCTCCTCGCCTTCGGAGCGCCGCCACATGCTGCCGGACGACGCTCCATCAGAGTGTTCCCCTCACCCGAGTGGCGGTCAGCAAAGGTGAACTGTCACGTTTTCAACGCTTTCACATCCTGAGTCCTGCACGCCACGCATGCCACGCGCCGGGCATCCAGGAGTCCGCGACCGGCCGGGACGTGACCGGCGCGCGGCCCGGCCGGGTCGCGACGCGGCCGTCCGTCGACGAACCGTCCGTCCGGGTGAGCCGTCGTCGGGCCGAGGCGTGCGCCCTGCGCCCTCACTGCAGGAGTCGTTTGCCCGCACCGTGATTGACGCAATGTCAGGCAGACGCCGGACATCCGGGGCGGGTTCCGTACCGGCCCTCCTTGATCGATGATGATGCACAGGGCCGCCGTCCTCGGTACGGCGCCGGCTGTCCCAGGAACAGGAAGGGGTTCCCATGCGGGAAACAACGCCAGACCGGTCTCCGTCGGACGATCGGACCGCCCACGGCCCGGACGAGGAGGCCCAGGTGATCGTGGTGGGGGCGGGTCCGGCGGGCTCGGCCGCGGCCTTCCACCTCGCCAGGGCGGGCGTCGATGTCCTGCTCCTGGAGAAGTCCCGTTTCCCCCGGGAGAAGGTGTGCGGGGACGGCCTGACTCCACGGGCCGTGCACCAGCTCATCAGGATGGGCGTCGATATCAAGGCTCCGGGGTGGACGCGCTCGCGCGGGATGCGATGGGTGGCCGGGGACCACCAGGTGCACATCGACTGGCCCGCGCTCGGGCGCTTCCCGGATTTCGGCCTTTCACGCAGCCGGCACGACTTCGACGACATCCTGGCCCGGCACGCCGTCGCCGCGGGAGCCCGGCTGCGCAGCGGTGTGAAGGTGACCGGGCCCGTGACCGACCGCGCCGGCCGCATCACCGGTGTCACCGCCACGACCGGGACGAAGGAGCCGTTGGCCTTCCACGCACCGATCGTCGTCGCCGCAGACGGCGCCTCCGCCCGGCTCGCACTCGCGATGGGCCTGCAGCGGGACACGAGCAGACAGATCGCGACGGCCGCCCGCCGTTACTACCGCAGCCCGGAGCGTTCACGGGAGGAGTATCTGGAACTGTGGGCCGATCTCCGCTTCCCGGGCAGTGATCACTACCTGCCCGGATACGGCTGGATCTTCCCCATGGGCGACGGCCGCGTCAACGTCGGTCTGGGTGCGCTGCCCCATCGGCGGCACGGAAAGGCTGATCTGCGCGCCACGCTGGACGAATGGCTGGCCCGCACCCCGCACGCGTGGGGGCTGCGTGAGGAGAACGCGGAGGGCCCCGTCCGCAGTGCGGCTCTTCCGCTGGGCTTCAACCGCCATCCCCTCTACACCCGAGGGCTCCTTCTCGTCGGCGACTCCGGCGGCATGATCAGCCCCTGGAACGGCGAGGGGATCGCCCAGGCCATGGAGGCGGGCGAGGTCGCTGCCGAGACCGCCACGCTCGCGCTCGCTCTTCCCCGGGGCCCCAGGCGGGAACAGGTGCTGCACCGCTATCCGGTCGAGATGAACCGCCGCTGGGGGCGCCACTACCGTCTCGGCAACGCCGCAGCCGACCTCGTCTTCAGCCGTTCGGGATTCCAGCCGGTCCTCAACCGCTACGTCATGGGGTCGCCGTTCCTGCTCAACACCCTGGCCCGGCTGCTCACCGATCTCACGGACAAGCCCTCGCGCGACCTGGTCGACCACCTGCTCAACGGTGCCGTCCGACTCGTTCCCGCACCGAAGGCGCGACGCAGAGGCTGAGCCCCGGGGCCGGATCGCCCGGATCGAGCGGCGACGCCCCCGGCGCGGCGAGTGCCGACCCCCGTCGCGCCCCTGTCACGCCGGGTCCGCGACGCTGGCCGGAAAGACATCGGCCAGAAAAAGGACATCTCGCCCCCGTGCGAGGAGGGCGGTGCGCTCTTCCCGTACCGGAGCCGCTCGGCGCCGCGGGTGACGCGGAGCCCGGTTACGACCGGCGGCGCGGCTTTCCGCGCTTGCCACCCTTGGTTCCGCCGGAACCGCTCCGCGCGGTGCGGCCGCCGGAGCCGCTTCGCGCGCTCTTCCCGGCCGCCTTCTTGGCGGCCGTGGGCTTGCGTCCCGCGCCACCCGTCCCGGAGCGCTTGCTCTCCGGCTGCACCGGGGCCTTCGGACGCCCCCGTGAGCTGTTCACGGTCCGCCCCCGGACGATCCCGATGAAGTCCTCCACCAGGTCCGTGGTCTCGTCCTCCGGCCACGACAGCGCGACGCGCGACTCGGGGGCGTCCAAAACCGGCCGGTACGTGAGGTCCTTGCGGTGGTGCAGGCGGGCGAGTGACTGCGGCACGACGAGGAGGCCCACGCCTGCCGCCACCAACTCGATGGCGTCGGCCGTCGTGGCGGGACGCTCGATCGCGGGCCGTCCCGGCCTGTGCTCCCATTCGAGGGTGTCGTCGAGCGGATGCAGCACGATGTCATCGGCGAGATCCCCGGCGGAGATCTCGCCGACCGCCGCGATGACATGGTCCTTCGGAATCACGACGACCGTGGTCTCGGTGTACAGCGGAATCGCGCTGAGGCCCGTCCGGTCGATGGGCAGCCTTACCAGTCCGGCGTCGGCGCCGCGGTCCCGCAACACGTCGGACGCCTCGGCGGCCGACACCCCGACGAGGGTCAGCGGAACCTCGGGCAGCCGCTCGTTCCAGATCCGCACCCACTTGGTGGGCGTCACCCCTGGGACATAGGCGAGCCGGAACGAAGGAGATGCTTCCGAGCTTGTCACTCCGCCAGGTTACCGGCCCTGGTCAGAGGTAGCGCACATGCTCGATACCCTTGACCCCATGACGTCGCACAAGACCGCCCAGACGATGAAGCCCGCGACCGCGGCAAAGAAGCTGGGTGTGTACCTAGAGGCCACCCCCGCCGAGTTCCAGGAGGGTGTCGTCTCGCGCACCGAGCTGAACGCGCTTCAGTCCGATCCGCCCGAGTGGCTGCGGGAACTGCGACGCAACGGCCCGCACCCCCGGCCGGTGGTCGCGGCGAAGCTGGGCGTCTCCATCTCGGGTCTCGCCCGGGGCGGAATCACGGACGCGCTCACCACGGAACAGATCGAAGCGCTGAAGAAGGAAAGCCCCGACTGGCTGCAGCAGGAACGCACCACCCAGGCCGAGGTCCGGAAGGAAGCGGTGCGCATCAAGGAGAAGAAGGAGCGGAAGGAGAAGGACGCAGCCCACGGCGACCAGATCCGCGGACCACGTTCCTGACCTCCGTCCCCGGCACCTGGGGAATCCGGCCACCGCCACGTCGGCCGGTCTCCCCATGGCCCGCGGACCGATGACGCCGACCGGGACGGCACGGCGTACCGGCACGGCGCCGGCGCGGTGAAGATCCTTCCGGCGGCGAATACCTCTCCCGCCGTCCGGGCGTCGCACACGTCCACATCACCGGCAGCCTCGCCACCCACGACATCGTCGCCTTCGGTCCGGGCGAGGAGGACCGCGCTGACGGCGCTGGTCAGCTTCGACCGGGTCTTCGAGGTCGTGGCCGACTCCTCACCACCGGCGGCCTCTACGCCGACCTCCACCGCCCCCAATTCGCCCCACAGGCCACGATGGAGACGGGCACGCACACGGACGCTCTCAGCCTCGAACCCCGCTGACACGCCTCCACGGCCCGCGCCGTGCACCGGAGGGCAACCCATCGGACGGGGAAGGGCGGGCCCGCGCCTCCCCGTCCGATGGGTTGTCGGCGCCCCGCAGCGGGACCCCGCTCCATGTCCCGCGGCCCCGCTGCCGTTCGCCGGGGGCCTACTCCTGACCCGGCGCGACCACCGGGACGTTCTCGGGGTTCAGCAGCTGTGTCAGATGGCGGGCCGACGCGTCCCAGGACCAGGATTCCCGTGCCCATACGCGGCCCGCGGCACCCATCTCCGCGGCCAGGTCGGCGTCGAGGAGTATCCGGGTCAGCGCACCGGCGATCGCCGTGGTGTCCGTGCCGTCGACGACCCGGCCGGTCCGGCCGTCGAGCACCGTGTCCGGAGCGCCGCCCGAGTCTCCGACGACCACCGGCAGACCGCTCGCCGCCGCCTCCAGGAACACGATCCCCAGCCCCTCCGCCTCCAGGCCCGCCTTCCGGGTACGGCACGGCATCGCGAAGACGTCCGCCGCCGCGTAGTACGCCGGCGTCTCGGTGTGCGACTTCCCGCCCACGAAGCGGACCGCTCCTTCGCCAAGGCGCAGCGCCAGCTTGCGCAGCCGGGCCTCGTCCGGCCCCCGTCCGACCACGACGAGCACCGCGTCGGGCACCTCCCGGCGGATCTGCGGCATCGCCCGGATCAGCATGTCCTGGCCCTTGCGCGGGACCAGCCGGGCCATGCACAGGATCACCCGCTTGTCGCGCAGGCCGAGCTCGGTCCGCAGGGCGAGTCCGGCGTCCGCGTCGGGCCGGTACACCTCCGCGTCGACCCCCGGCACCAGACGGCTCATCCGCGCACGCGGGCCGAGGGACGGCTCGATCCGGGCACGCGTGTACTGGCCGAGATACGTGACGACGTCCACGCCCTCACCGATACGGCGCATCATCCGGCGCGCACCGGGGGTCCTGGCCCACCAGATCTCATGACCGTGGGTGGTCGCCACCATGCGCCGTATGCCGGTGCGGCGCAGCGTCGGCGCCATCATGGCGAGCGGCGCGGCGGCCCCGAACCAGACCCGGTCACAACCGTGGGCCCTGGCTATCTCGACCGCCCTGCGGGTGACCCGTCCGGTCGGCAGCAGCATGCCGCTGGTGTCACGCACGACAGGGAACGGGAGCTCCGCGTCATAGGCGGCGTCACCCGGCTCGCGCGACGTGTAGACCACCACGTCGTCGTCCGGTATCCGCGTCGCCATCGCGTGCACGAAGGTCTCGATGCCTCCCTGGCGCGGCGGGAAGTCGTTGGTGATGACAAGGGTGGAGCCCATGAATGTGTCGGATCCTTCAGCTGGGTGGGGTCGAGCGAGCCGTGAAGAGGTAGTTGCGGCAGTCGTCGGTCACGTCGGCCACACGTGTCCAACCCCGGTTCTGCCAGCGGTACATGTCGTAGCCGAGCCCGGTGAGCCGGGCCACGATGTGCTCCGCCGCCAGGTCGTACTTTTCGAGGTGGCGGTTCTCGATCTCCAGCAGCAGGGCGGGCCGGTGGCGGAGCAGTGTGCGCCGGGCACCGGACAGCACGGCCGCCTCCGCCCCTTCGACATCGGCCTTGATGAAGTCGATCCGGTCCAGCCCCATGTGGTGGCAGAGCCCGTCCACCGTCCGCACCGGCGTGGTCACGGAGCGGGCGGTGGCGAATTCGACGTTGGGGCCGGGTCCCGAGGCGCCGTCCGTGAGGTAGGCGCGCCCGTGGACGGGCAGCAGACGGCGCCGGGGCAGACTCATCGTTCCTTCGTGCGCCCGCTCGCCGAGCGCCATGCGGTGCACGGTGACGTTGTCGCAGCCGAGAGCGGCGGCTGCGGTCCTGAGCCATTGCGCGGGGCCGTGCAGCGGTTCGACGCTGTGCACCTTCCCGGACGGCCCGGCCAGTGCGGACAGGCTCCAGGTGTACAGGCCGTACTCGGCCCCGATGTCGAGACAGACGGCCCCCGGTCGCACCAACGACCGTAGTCCCGCCACCTCTTCTTCCACGAAGTCCCACCGGGAGGATGCCCAGCGCAGCCCGAGCGCGACCGACAGCACGCGCAGCCCCGGCTGCGAGCGGCCGCGGTACCGAGGGCCCGAGGGATCCTGCCGACGGGTCAATCTGCCGCTCATCAAACGCCTTTCAGCCTGCACGGGCGCACGGACTCTGTTGCCGGAGCGACGCCACACGCGGTCGGCGTTCCATCCCATCATCGGATGTGGTGTGATCCCATCCTTCTTCAGAAGCAGATTGGCCGGCACGTCAGACCTGAGTTGTACATCTCAGGTCTGTACTCACAGGTACGAAACCATCATGAAAGAACGCAGAACATGGCTTCGCGCCCCGCCCGGGACGGCGGGGTGCGAAATCACGCCGGGTGGCCGCTACTTCCGCGCCATGGCGTCGATCAGGCTCTTGGGCCGCATATCGGTCCAGTTCTCCTCGATGCAGTCGAGGCATTCCTGGCGCCCCGCCTCCCCGAAGACCGACTTCCAGCCGTCGGGCACATCGACGAAGACCGGCCGGAGGGGGTGCTGGTACCCCTCGTCGACAGCGCGGTCGCCGTGCTCAGCAGCGTCTGAACCGGGCGGGCCCTTGCCCGGGGTTGAGAGGCCTCAGCACCCTCCCGGGCGGACCGAGCCGGGCGGATGCTCGCCAGGTTCTCCCTCAGCTCCGCGGACGATTTCTCCACCGGGTGCGGGGCCGCCTGTGCCTGGATGGAGATGACAGACATGTGGTGGGCGACGACGAGAAACAGGCTCGTCACCAGACTGATCACAAGCGCCTCGACTGCGGTGCGGAGGCGGGAACGCAGCGCGAACATGAAGAGCACCCAGGCCTGAAGGGTGATTTCGGAACTGTTCCGGAGGGGCCTTCCACCGCTGCAACCGGGTGCCTCGAACATGGCGATCCCGACGGACACCTGCGCCGCGGTCGCCGCTCACCAGGCCTGGACCGGACGGTAAGGCACCGCGACGAGCGCCGCCGTCCGGATCCCCGCGAGGAGAAGGCCGATTGCGCCGATCTGGCTCCCGGCCCCGCGCTTGATGGCGTTGAAGGCGTTGAGTATCGCCGCCGACAGCACCAGCCCGGAAACGGCGGCGGCCCGGAACCAGCGGGGCCCCATCGTGCGGGGCCCCCGTCGGCGGCTCCCGTCCAGAGATCCTCGCGCAGGTTTCGCGGCACCGCGCAGGCCCGCCGGCCGTTCCGCCATGCCCGACTTCTTCATGGGCGCCACCCTGGACACACCGTGACGCCCCCGGGCGGATCAGGCACGAGGGGCATCGGGGATCCGCCCGTCCACGATACGGGCGAGGTTCTTCAGGGATACGGAACCGGGTTTCAGGTAGTCGCTGTGTCCGCCGGGGCCCGCGTCGAAGACACGGGCCCCGAAACCTTCGGAGACCGGGTCCTCACCGAAACCGACGTCCGTGTCGGGGAGTTGCAGAGATACGTGCGGCACGTCGGCGATCCAGTCGTCACCGCCCCGGCCCGCCCAGACGGCGGCCGAGCTGTGCAGACCGGCCACGTCCTCGGCCCCGACGCCGGGGCTGCCGTACAGCACGATGTCCGCGACCCGAAGTCCGGCCGCGGCTCGTGCGCAGACCACGGAACCGTAGGAGTGGCAGAGCAGGGAGGTCCGGGCGGTGGGCTTGACCCTTCTCAACTCGTCCAGGAATTTCCCGAGTTCGGGAGCCGCGCCGTCGGCGCGCCGTGAGGTCGCGACAGCCAGGCTCACCGCGGCCGGGGTCTCGTAGCCGAGCCAGACGACGACGGCGGCCCGGTCGCCCAGCTCCCTCCACAGTGCCTGGGCGCCGCCCTTCAGCCGCCAGTAGTTGTCGATGCTCATGCCCGCGCCCGGGACCAGCACGGCGATCCGGTCGGCCCGGGACAGGCTGCCGACCACCTCGACGGTGCGGCCTCCGTGGCGCCCGTCGAAGGAGAGGAGGTGGCGCGCGGGGTCCGCCATGACACGCAGCGCTCCGGCCCTCTTGCCGTCGCCGTGGGCGTCGGCCATCCGCGCGGCCGCCGCGATGTCCGCGCGGGTCGCGGCGTACCGCTCGGCGAGGGCGGTCGGGGTGGCGGCGGGCAGTGCGTCCGGGATGGTCGGCGCGGGCGCCGGTACGCCGGCGGGCCTGACCGCACCCGACACCGGCATGGCCACCGAGGCGACGACAAGTGCGGTGAGCAGGGCTCGGCGCAGGCGGCTTCTGCTTGGGCGGAACGCCATGGCAGATGGTTCCTTCCGTACCGGATGTCTTCCGTTCTTCCGGTACCGAAGTTATGGATCACACCTCATAGTCGGCGTCCCACCGGGGAGTGAACCCTCCACATAGTCCTGAAGTATGAGGGGTGTGGGGCGAGTTCAGCACCGCCGGTTCGCCCGCCCGTCCGGTCGATCGGGCGTTCGGCCACGGCCCGCCCCTTCGTGCGGCGCTGTCGGCCGTCCATGGTCCCGGCCGACCGGACCGGCCCATGTCAGCGTCGCCCCCGGCCTGCCGGTTCCCCTGAAAAAGGCTCTCCAGAATCGGGGTTGGCGGCTGCACCGAGTGCGAGAAGCATCCGGCCGACGAGGACGCCGCCGCGCACGGTGGGCGGTTGTGCATCGGTTGCGTCCACCGGCCCGATTGAGCCGGCGCATATGGCACAGTCTTGCCGGTGGATGTGCTGCGACCTCAGGACCCCGCGCGAATAGGCGCGTACACGATTCTCGCCCGGCTCGGCGCGGGCGGCATGGGACAGGTGTACCTCGGCCGGTCGCCGGGCGGACGACTGGTGGCCGTGAAGGTGATCCTCGACGAGATCAGCGATCACCCCGAGGCGCTGGCCAGGTTCCGCCGGGAGGCCGGGACCGTGGAGACCGTACGCAACGCCTACACCGCCCAGTTGATCGAGGCGTCGCTCGAAGCGTCCCCGTACTGGCTGGCCACCGAGTACGTACCGGGGCCCACACTGCGCAGTGCCGTGCGTACGAGTGGCCCGTTCCCGCCCGACAGTGCCCTGCGGCTGTTCGCGGCGCTCGCCGAGGGGCTGGCCGCGGTCCATGTCCACGGGGTCACACACCGGGACGTGAAGCCGCAGAACGTCATCCTCGCGCCGCAGGGACCGCAGCTGATCGACTTCGGCATCGCGCGGGGGCTCGAACAGACGATCCTCACCCGGGACGGGATGGCACTGGGGACGCCCGGGTACGCGGCTCCCGAGGTCGTCCTTCGCAACGAGGCAGGCCCGGCCGCGGACGTCTTCGCCCTGGGGGCGACCATCGCCTACACCGCGACCGGCCGGCCCCCGTTCGGCACGGGTGACGCGACGGCGGTGAGCTACCGGGCCGTGCACGAGGACATCGACGTGGCGGGGGTGCGGCCCGACCTGGCCGCGCTCATCCGGCGATGTGTCGCCAAGGATCCGTCGCAGCGGCCCGGGCCGGCCGCCGTGATCGCCGGCTGCGCGGTGGACTCGGCGCTGGCCACGGACGCCCACTACCGATCGCTGACCCGCGAAGTCGAGCCCCTGCCCGTGCCGGGTCCCGGGCACCCGAGCACGCCTCCTCCGTCGTCCGACGGGCTCGCGCCGCGGCAGCCGGAACCGGACCCGCGGACCGAGGCCGTGACGCGGCCGGTGGACGGCGGGCGGGTGGACCGACGGTCGGCGGAACAGGCACCGGAACGGGCGGCCGCGGCCGGACCCCGGGTCCCGCCGGACACCACCCCGTACGACGGGCCGGAGCCTCAGCGGCGCCCCGCGCGCACCACACGTCGCAGAAACTGGCTCGCGGCATGCGCGGTGGCACTCGTCGTCGCGGTCACGATCTGGCTGCTCCCCGAACAGAAGGACAAGGCCCCCCGAACCGCCGCGCCCTCGACCGATGTCACCGCGTCCCGGCCGGCCACCGACTCCAGTGGTCCGGCCGGACGGGCGCCGGACCACATCGTCAACGACCGTGTCTCGCAGGATCGTTGGACCCTGTCGGACGATCCCGGGCAGGCCTCCCAGGGCATCGGCGCCTGCGACCTGGCCAGTTACGCCGGGGCCTCACCGCCGATGGACCTCCAGTCCTCCGTCTCGCACACCACCGGCTCGGACACCGCGTCGGTGGAGCTGCGCCCCAAGAGCGCCGGAGAGGGGAAGCGCCCCGCGCCGTACTACGTCTCCGTGGGAGTACGGCCCCCGCACGAGACCGACCGTTCCAGCGGCCGGCCCCTTCGGTCCGTCTCGAAGGGCATCGGCTTCACCAGCAGGCCCGTCGATCTCTACTCCCGGTGGTCATCGGGCGGAACCATCAAACTCAAATACCCCGACGACTTCCGCGCCCACTTCGGCGAACGGACCGTCGACGCGCTCCCGGTCGGGGACGACAGGGGCGACTGGACCGTGATGCTATATCACGTCGAGGGCGGCCCCACGGCGTACACATCCGTCGTGTGCAACGGCTTCCACGCCTAAGCTCCTCTAAGTGGACGTTTAGAGATGACCTGTACCGTTGAGTGAACTTCGGGGGCGCCAGTTTTAAGGCGTCTACCCCATACTCGCACCTTCGTATCCGCCAAGGTCGCCGACTTGGCCACCCGCTTACTCCGCTTCTCATGGGCGAAGTCCGTCTGGTTTGAAAATGAGGCAGAAACGCCCAGCAGCCAGCGGAATAACGTCGTCCGCCGCATCCGTGATCACGCTACGACGTGAGCCAGCGGAAGCCGTACCCCAGCGACCTGTCCGACGCCCGGTGGGCCTTGATCGAGCCGACGTTGACGGCCTGGAGAAAGGCCCGGCTCGACCGCAGACCCACCGGGCAGCCGGCCAAGGTCGACCTGCGCGACGTGTTCAACGCACTCCTCTACGTCAACCGCACGGAAATCCCCTGGAAATACCTCCCGCACGACTTCCCGAACCACGGCACCGTCTATGCCTACTACGCAGCCTGGCGCAACGAGCGAATCCTCGCCCAGCTCAACTACGACCTCACGGGACTGGCCCGCGTCAAAGAGGGACGCAAGCCCGAGCCGACCGCCTCCGTTCTCGACACCCAGAGCGTGAAGACCTCCAGCAACGTGTCCCTGGCCAGCCAGGGAACGGATGCCGCGAAGAAGATCGTCGGCCGCAAGCGGAGCATCCTCACCGACACGATCGGGCTCATCCTCGCCGTGACCGTCACCGCCGCGAGCCTGTCCGAGAACGCCGTCGGAATTCAACTTCTCAACCAGGCCAAGAAGACCTACCCGACCATCTCCAAAAGCTGAGTCGACACCGGCTTCAAGAACGCCGTCATCGAGCACGGAGCCAACCTCGGAATCGACGTCGAAGTCGTCAACAGAAACCCCGGAGTTCGCGGATTTCACGTTGCCAAAAGGCGCTGGGTCGTCGAACGAAGCCTGGGTTGGATCACGATGCACCGGCGTCTCACCCGCAACTACGAGACCCTGCCCGACAGCTCGGCAGCCGTGATCCACATCGCCTCGATCGACAACCTCACCAAGCGCATAACGGACGAGACCACTCCAACCTGGCGAAGAACCTACTAGGTCACACAGGGCAATATGCCTAGATCAAATGCCCTCTGGCAGCTGGTGTGTGGGCTCCGGCGACCTCCGCCGTCGTAGGGTCGTGGTGGTGAAGAGCTACAGCAAGGAAGACCAGCGCAGGATGGCCACGTGGGCCGCAGCTTGCGCCGAACGCGTGCTCCCGCTCTTCGAGCGGGCACACCCGGAGGACGGACGCCCCCAAAAGGCCATCGAAGTCTGCCGTAAATGGGTTGAAACGGGCGTCTTCAGTATGGCGGACATTCGCGGAGCCTCCCTTGACGCCCATGCAGCGGCGCGGGCGGCGAAGGCGGACAGCGATGCGGCCTGCTTCGCCGCTCGTGCCGCAGGGCAGGCGGTAGCGACGGCGCACGTGCCGCAACATGCCTTCGGCGGTTCCTACTACGCACTCAAAGCTCTCGCGGCAGCAAATCACACGGGGGCCGAAGCTGCCGCGAGCACAGAACGCGAGTGGCAGGCACAGCAGCTCCCTGAAGACCTGAAGCAAGAGTTCCTTGAACGAGTGGTCATAGAAAAACGTCGAACCGGCATCTTCGTCACGGTCAGGAAGGACGAGAACTTCTAGTGCGATGGCCGCATGGGTTCCCCGGGGTTGGGTCAGGCCGCGGTCGTGGAGGTAGGAGACGCGGTTGAAGCGGACTTCCGGCTCCTCGTCGCTGCTGGAGCTGGCGTCAGGTCGGCGGATGTCCTGGCGCACGTGCCAGCGGCGATGAGTGCGAGGACCTCGGTCATCGCGGCGACGTTGGTCCGGCACAGGACCGCATCCGGGCGCCCGTGCACCGGATCCGATCGTGGTGCGAATGTCGGGTGTCCCGGTCAGCCGGATGGGAGCGTTGCTGAGGGTGAGCCAGCGGTTGGCCTCCATTGCGAGTGTGAGGCCGAAGCGGGAGGAGCGGGTGAGCGTGAGGTGATGGCCGGTGAACCGCGCCATCACATCCCGGGCGCCGCGCCAGCCGTAGGGGGAGCGGAGTTGCCTGGGCGGCAGAAGCATCGGCGCCCACGGGGTGAGAAGAGCACCGACTGCACACCACAGACTCTGCGAAGGCGATGTTGATGGCCGGGCCGCGAGTGCCTGCCTCGATCGGAGTGGAGTTCCGGTCCACGACCCATCCGGCTACTGCCTGTGGGAGCAGCCGGGGTGAACGGGCGAACGGTGCTGTGAGATCAAGCTGGTTCCGCCGCACCCTGGCATGGTTCATCGCCCGCCACCCCGGGGTCGCCGGGGCCCTGCAATACCGCCACCACAGGATCCAGATGTTCGAGGGCTATGCCGGCACCAGCGCGTCCGGCTTCTGCGCGGAGGTCGAAAGTGAGCAGGCCCTGGCCGCGGCCAGGGCCTCATCGGGATGGTCGGAGGACATGAACACCGCGACCTCGCCGGACCGGCTGCCGACGAAGCCGAACGGCGCCTTGACGAGTTCGGCGAGCGCTCCCAGTTCCAAGGCACCGTCGTTCTCGACGAGCGCCGACTAGAAAGGATCACGAAGCGGCATGATCCGGCGGTCTATCCGGGCGACTACATCACCTGCATCCACGATTCGGCCAAGGCCCTCTGCGAGAAGGCCAAGCGCGGCCGGGCCGAGGACATGCCCGAGCACGGCGGATGCCAGCCGCTGGCCTGCCGCAACGTCGCCCTCACACCCGGCAACACAGCGGCCTGGCACCGTGAACTCGACCGGATCGAGCGCCGGCTCGACGCCCGCCCGCCTCTGCCGCCGCTGCTGGCCGACCGCCTGCGGAAACGGCAAGAGGAGATCACTGAGTTCCTCCGGGACAACGGCCAGTTGGAGGCCTCAGCATGAACACCGTCCCCGAGGCCCTGATCCGCAAGAAGCTCCAGGAGATGCTCACCGCCTGCGAGCAGCACAACCGTCGCCCAAGCGTCCTCGCCCTCGCGCAGAAGGTTGGCATGAGCAACACGACCCTCCGCCGCAACTACCCCGACATCGCACGCGAGATCGGGCTCCGCCGCTCGGAACCGACGAAGCCGACCCCCGGCACCCGCAGCGAGCACGACCGGCTCACCGCCAGGAACGCAAAGCTCCGCCGCCGCAACCGAGAGTTGAAAGATCAGCTTAAGCTTGCCGCCGCACAGATTCAGTTCCTTGCCCTCCGCGCTGCCCAGGCAGAGGAGGCGCTGGAAGCACAGGCGAAAGTCACGCACATCAGCAGCCATCGCTACCGCGGTTGACAGACAAAACCCGGCAGATTGGCCCGCGCAGCCTCACATCCGGGATCTCAGCACGTCGACCTCACAGCCCGGCGCGAACGGGTCGAAGCCGTGCTCCATCAGCCAGCGAATTGCCAGCAGGCTTCGCAACGACCACCACGCGTGGATCACGTCGAGGTCGATGTCGGTGCCATAGCCGGCGATGACGTCGTCGAGGTGCTCCTCGTGTCCGAGAGTGAAGGTGGCGAGGTCGGACAGGGCATCCCCCTGGCCCGCCTCGGACCAGTCGATGATGCCCGTGACCTCATCGCCGTCGACGAAGACGTGCGCGATCTGCAGGTCGCCGTGTGTGAACGCCGGAGTCCACGGCCGGAGCGCGGCCTCGGCGACCTGGCGGTTGCGGGTGACCAGGTCAGCGGGCAGGACACCGTTCGTCACGAGCAATGCGCACTCGTCGTCGAGTTCCGCCGCCAGCGCGACGATGCTCCGCCCGGCCCCGCCGGGCCGGGGCGGCAGCGGCGCTTCGTGCAGCTTCCGGATGGCGGCGCCCGCCGCGGCCCACGCCGCCGGCGAACCGGTCGACGGCCCGCCGAGGCGCCCAAGCGTCGTCCCCGGGAGCGCGGCGATCGCAAGCACGGGCGGCTTGCACCACAGGACCTCCGGGGTCGGGACCGGCGCGAGGGACATCGCCTCGACCTCGACGTCGATGCGCGCCTGATCGGCGTCCACCTTCAAGAACACGTCGCCGACGCGCAGAGTCGCGCGCTCGGAATGGGCGACGACGACTTTGACCTCATCCATGGGCGACCAGTATCCCGGGGATGATCGCCGACGTCGCCAGGTTTATCGCGTGCGACTACGCGGCTGACCGCGTCGCTATCCGGCGGCCTCATGCACGGCACCGACCCCTGACCAGGTCCCACCACTTTTGTTGGGAGTCCAAGAGTCACCAGGCGCCAAGGACAGCTGCACCAAGAACGGTCAACGGTCAGTCCAGAACCCCGTTCACAACCTGGCCTGGCACTTCGCCCGCCGTCCCGGCGGACTGATCGCGCTCGCCATTCAGTACGGGCACATGCGCACCGTCCTGGACGCCCGCACCTCCAGCGGCTACGCGACCCGCAGCCGCCGCGGCGTCCACAGCGTCCTGGACATCGAGACCGCGCTGGCCGCCACCAACACCGCCGCCCGCCTGCGCGACCGTGTCGCCGCGGCCCGGATTCCGGAGCCGACCACAACCGCGAGCAAGGCGGCCGTTCCCACAGCCTCGGCAGCCGACCGCCGACCCACTTGAGCGGTGGCTACGATCGTGGCTTGTGAGCCGGTCAGCTCTGGGGCATTCAGCGGCCGATGTCGTCCAGCTCGGTCAAGTCCTCATGAGAGAGGGAGAGTCCCGCGCCGGCGATGTTCTCGCGCAGGTGCGCCGTCGATGACGTGCCGGGGATGAGCAGGACGTTCGGTGATCGCTGCAGCAGCCAGGCCAGTGCGACAGACATCGGGGTCGTCCCCAATCGAGCGGCGACCGCCGAGAGCGCCGAGGACTGGAGCGGGGTGAAGCCTCCGAGGGGGAAGAAGGGCACATAGGCGACGCCGTCGTCGGCGAGCCGGTCGATGAGCTCGTCGTCCTGGCGGTGGGCGAGGTTGTACATGTTCTGCACGGACACGATCGGTGCGATGCCCTGTGCCTCGGTGACCTGCTCCTCGGTGGCGTTACTGACCCCGAGGTGGCGGATCAGACCCTGCTGCTGGAGTTCGACGAGCGTCTCGAACGCCACGGCGAGCGAGCCGGGCTGGGGGCCTTCGGCGTTGCCGAGCCGGAGGTTGACCAGGTCGAGTACGTCGAGCCCAAGGGACTCGAGATTCTCGTGGACCTGGCGGCGCAGGTCTTCGGGCCGCCGGGCCGTGGGCCAGCCGCCCTGTGCGTCGCGGGTCGCGCCCACCTTGGTCACGATGTGCAGCGACTCGGGGTAGGGGTGCAGTGCCTCGCGGATCAACTCGTTGGTGACGCGCGGCCCGTAGGCGTCGCTGGTGTCGATGTGGGTGACACCGAGGCCGACCGCCTCACGCAGAACGGCCACGGCACCCTCGCGATCGGCCGGCGGCCCCATCACCCACGGGCCGGCCAGTTGCATGGCGCCGTAGCCGAACCGGGTGACGGTCAGGTCACCCAGAGTCCAGGTGCCGCCGGGAAGAGAGAGGGAGGGTGCGCTCATCGTGTTGCCTTTCGTCGTGCACTTGGGGGTGGCGCCTGCTGCCTGCCTGCATCAGCATTGGAGAGAAACTTCCTGTCGGGAAGTAGGCACTTTGGAGTGCGTAACCCAACCATCGATGAGAGGTGCGATCAGTGGCGACGATGAAGGCGGCCCAGAAGAGGGCTCAGGCCAAGGTGGAGTACAATGCCTTCCTCGCAGAATGCCCCAGCCGACAGCTACTCGACCGAATCTCGGACAAGTGGGTCGTCCTGATCCTGTGTGCGCTGAGCGGCGACCACAACCCTGGACCCCCTGGTGCAGCACACGCAGGCACTCCGAAGGCGATGCGTTACTCCGAGATCTCTCGTCTTCTGGCCGGGGTGAGCCAGAAGATGCTGACCCAGACGCTACGGTCGCTGGAACACGATGGTCTGCTCATCCGCACCGTGACGCCAACTGTCCCCGTCACCGTCTCCTACGAGCTGACCGATCTCGGCCTCTCGCTCCACCACATGACGCGCGGGCTCAGAAACTGGGCGCAGACACACATGGCCGAGGTCCTCGCAAACCGCGAGAACAACGACGCCCGCACCTCCTGATCGAACCGTCCAATCCCTCTATTTGCGGAGCTACACCCTCAGGACCCACAGGACTGAATTCCCTCGGCGGTCATCGCACCGAACCTGAACAGACTGACTTGACAGGGAATTCCTCGAGCGTGGCCGCCCACTCCCGCTCGAAGGCCGGCACCCAGGTGTCGGCGCGCTGGTCGGCGCGCAGCGGGGCGAGGAGTTCGGTCGGCGCCCCGGGCGTGGGGGCGTACGGCGTGACGGGGGCGTGGTCGGGCTGCGCGCTCATCGGCTGTTCCTCCCGGCGGGTCGTACAGCCACGGTACGCGCGCCGGGTGGCCGTGGATGCGGGCAATGGTGATCCCCTTCTACCAGGTGCTCTGCAGGGCGATGTGGCCGAAACCGAACTGCGGTCGGCAGGTGGCGTAGCGGAAGCCCTCCAAAATGGCGCCGAGGGCGGTGTCCATCGCGGATCGGACCACCTCGTAGCGGACAACGGCCTCGTCGTCGGTGCGGTCGGCTTCGACCATGTCGAGCGCCGCGCGGTCGAGCCGGGCGTGGGGCAGCCAGTCAACACCGACCTGGCCGTCGTCGTCGATGCAGACCACGACGCCGCCCTGGTCCTCGTCGGTGAGCGGCTGAGGCGGTGTCACGTGCAGGCCGGCGGTGGCCAGGTCGAGCCGCACCTGTTCGAGGAGCAGTTCGGCGGCGACCGGGGCGAGCCCGTCGGCCAGGCGCAGGAGGGTAGCCGCTTCCTCCTCCTGGCGCTGGTAGCCGTTGGCGGCCTGACGGTTCACCGCCCGCTCGGCTTCCTTCTTCGGGTCCGGGAACGGGTGAGCCGAAGCTCAGGAGTTGTCACCAGCGGGACCGGCTGAGCTGGTGAATGGGAACGGTCGAAGCAGTCTGGTTGTCACAAGCGAGGCATCCGACTGGCCACAGGCGCTCATTCGGCAGTCTTTCTGTCACCAGAAACGAAGATCGTGAGGCTGGGGTTCTCTGCGGCGATTTCATGAGGTCATGGCCGCTACACGTGCTGGGTCGGGAAGTGCAGTCGAAGCCGCTGGTCGCTTCAGTGCAGCTGGGAGGACCTTTTCGTGTCGACGGACATCGATGCGGACAGGTCCGGCCTGGATCTGTCGGCAGCACGCACGACCAGAACGTCACGCCGTTAGAGCTGCCCCGCTGGGACCAGGCCGGATCAGGCAGCACGGCCGGCCGACGAGCTCCTCGGACCTGGCCCTGTGCCGCGCAACGGGTGCCGCCGCGATCTCCTCACGGCCGTACATGATGCCGGGCAAGGAGGCGATCTCGCGGCCCGGCCGTCGACGTTCTCGTCGGGGTTCCGGCAGACCACGGTCATCGTGGCCTCGTACTCGACCGCCAGGGCCCGTTCCGTGCGTCGCACGCGCGACGCTCCGAACGGGCCCGGACGTGTGCCGCGGAGGCCGGCCGGAACGGGCCGAAGGTGGCGGCGTGGCGGCCTCAAGCACCTCCCGTGGCGGCGCGGCGCCGCTCCACGGCGCGGTCGACCTCCTCGTCCAGCAGGTCGGCGTTGAGGGCGAAGGCCGCGGCCGACCCCATGCCGGCGGCGGTGACGACCTGGGCGCGCGGGTCGATGACGTTGCCGGCCGCCCAGACACCGAAGACGCTGGTACGGCCGGTGCGGTCGGTGGCGACCCAGCCGTTGTCGTCCTTGTCGCAGCCCAGATGGGTCAGCAGCGCGTCGTTGGGGACCGCGCGCGGGAAGAGGAAGGCGGCGGCGCGCGGGACGGACCGGCCGTCGGTGAGCCCGATGCCGCGCAGTCGGCCGCCCTCGACGACGAGGCGCTCGATCTCCCCCTCGACGATGCGCAGGCCGCGGGCCGCCAGCCGTTCCTCGTCGTCCGCCGCCAGATCCAGGGTGTGCCGGAAGAAGAGGACGTCGTCGCTCCACTGGCGCAGGAGCAGGGCCTGGTGCACCGCCCCCGGGTGGGTGCCGAGCACGGCGAGGGGCTGGTCCCGGACTTCGTAGGCGTGGCAGTACGGGCAGTGCAGAAGATCCTGGCCCCACCGTTCGCGCACTCCGGGGATGCCGGGCAGCTCGTCGCGCAGCCCGGTCGCGACCAGGACGCGGCGCGCCCTCAGCACCGGCCCGCCCTCCATGCGGACGTGGTAGCCGTGGTCGATCTGTTCCACCCTGCCCCGGATGAGCCGCACGTCGTACCGGGCGATCTCGGCGCGGCCGAGTTCGAGCAGGGTCGCCGGGGGCAGGCCGTCCCGGGACAGGAAGCCGTGCATGTGCGGGGCGGGCGCGTTGCGCGGCTCGCCGGCGTCGATCACCGCGACCTTGCGGCGGGCCCGCCCCAGGAGCAGGGCCGCGTTCAGACCGGCCGCGCCGGCGCCGATCACCACCACGTCGTGGACTTCGTCGCCGACGCGCTGTGCGTTGTTGTTCTGTTCGTCCGTCGCCTTGATCATGACGATCACCTCCGGGCCCGATGCTGCGTGCCCTGTTGGCGAATCGACAACTCTCGTTGCCATTTTCGGGAAATCGGAGGTGGAATGGGGGCATGGACGAACACTCCCCGATCACCGCCACGCTGGCCCGGGTCGGCCCCCGTCTCAAGCACATCCGCACCCGGCGTGGTGTGACGCTGTCGGCGCTGGCCGAGGCCACGGGCATTTCCAAGAGCACATTGTCGAGACTGGAGTCCGGACAGCGCCGCCCGAGTCTGGAGCTTCTGCTGCCCCTCGCGCAGGCCCACCAGGTGCCGCTGGACGAACTGGTGGGGGCACCGGAGGTGGGCGACCCGCGGATCCGGTCCACGCCCCGCGTCCGCAACGGACGCACGGTGATCCCCCTGACCTCCCATCCGGGGCCTCTGCAAGCCTGGAAGTCGGTCATCCCGGCCGAGCAGAGCCGGCCCGAGCCATGCACCCACGAGGGCTACGAGTGGTTGTACGTCCTGTCCGGGCGTCTGCGGCTCGTCGTGGCCGACCACGACCTGGTCATGGGCCCGGGCGAGGCCGCCGAGTTCGACACCCGCCTGCCGCACTGGTTCGGTCCCGCGGGCGACTCCGCCGTGGAGATCCTCAGTCTCTTCGGCCGCCAGGGGGAACGCATGCACGTGCGCGCCGGGCCCCGCTCCCGCCGACGCGCGGGGCAGCAGAGCTCAGCGGCCGGCGAGGTCCTGGGCGGTCCGGACGATGTGGGTGCGTGAGATGCCCGCGGCGTCGAGGAGTTCGGAGGTCGTTCCGGAGCCCGGCAGATTGCGTACGGCGAGGTGGGCGACCGCGGGGGCGAGCCGCTGTGCGGCGAGTGCGGACAGCACGGCCTCACCGATGCCGCCCTCGGGGTGGTGGTCCTCGACGAGGACCAGAGCGCCCGTCTCCCGGGCGGCGCGGGCGAGCGTGTCGAAGTCGAGGGGCTTGACGGAGTACAGGTCGATCACCCGGACGGGGACGCCGTCGGCGGCCAGCTGGTCGGCGGCCGCGAGGCATTCGTGGACGGTGACACCGGCGCCGATGAGAGTGACCCGGTCGTCGTCGCTCGCGCGCAGGGTCTTGGACCCGCCGACGGGAAACGTCTCGTCGGGTCCGTAGAGGACGGGGTAGGAGCCCCGGGTGGTGCGCAGATAGGAAATGCCGTCCAGGTAGGCCATGGCGGCGGTCAGGGCGGCGGTGGATGTGGCGTCACTGGGGTAGAGCACGGTCGACCCGTGGACGGCACGCATCATGGCGAGGTCTTCCAGGCCCATCTGGGAGGGGCCGTCCGCACCGATCTCCACACCGCAGTGAGTCCCGCACAGGCTCATGGAGATCTGGGAGACGGCCGCCATGCGGATGAAGTCATGGGCTCGGGTGAGGAAGGCCGCGAAAGTGGTGGCGTAGGGGCGGTAGCCGCGTACGGCCATACCGACGGCCGCGGCGATCATCTGCTGCTCGGCGATGTAGGTCTGGAAGTACCGCTCGGGGTGCGCCTTGCCGAAGTCCTCCGCATGGGTGGAGTTGCCCACCTCGGCGTCCAGGGCCACGATGTCGGGCCTGGCGCCGATCGCGGCGAGCGCCTTGCCGAAGGCGACGCGAGTGGCGACGGATTCCCCCGTACGGAATCGCTCCAGCGTCACCTGCACAGGAGCGGCCGGTGCGGAGGCAGGGGCGGGCGGCGGGCGAAGGCCGTGAACGGTGAGGTGACGTACGCCGCCCAGTTCGGTGATGGCGCGTGCGGCGAGGTCGTCGGGCAGCGCCTTGCCGTGCCAGCCCTCGGCGTCGGCGACCTCGGACACACCCTGGCCCTTGACGGTCCTGGCGACGACGACGGTGGGGGCCTGGCCATCGCCCGCGACGGCCAGGGCCTGCTCGATGTCCGCGAGGTCGTGGCCGTCGACGACGAGGGCGCGGCAGCCGAAGGCCTCGGCTCGGCGGGCGTAGGCGCCGGTGTCCCAGCCCAGCTCCGTAGGGCCCCTCTGGCCGAGACGGTTCACGTCGATGATCGCGACGAAATTGGCCAAGCGGTGCCGGCCCGCCTTGTCCAGGGCTTCCCACACCGACCCTTCGGTCATTTCGCTGTCCCCGCACAGCACCCACACGCGGTACGGCCGGTGTTCCAGGTCCCGTCCGGCGAGCGCGATACCGACGCCGTACGCGATGCCCTGGCCCAGCGAACCCGTGGCCGCGTCCACCCAGGGCAGGACCGGGGTCGGGTGGCCCTGCAGCCGAGCGCCGTTGCGGCGATAGGTGGTCATCAGTTCCTCTTCGCCGATCGCGCCGGCGGCGAGGAACATCGCGTACAGCAGGGGGGATGCGTGGCCCTTGGAGAAGATCAGGTGATCGTTCTCCGGGTTCTTCGGGTTCTGCCAGTCGTAGCGCAGGTGGCGCGTCATGAGGACAGCCATCAGATCCGCCGCGGACAGACTGGAGGTGGGGTGGCCCGAACCGACGGCGGTGCTGGCGCGGACGGAGTCCACGCGCAGCTGCTGAGCCAGCTGGAAGACCTGGTCGAGACCGCTGTCGGGCCCGAGTGGGACGGTGCGGGTGTTCTGGGCCGTCATCGCGGCCTCCTCTCTCGTCCTGCCTTCCGGTCCGGGCCTTCGGCTCTCGTCCTGCCTTCCGGTCCGGGCCTTCGGCGGCCGTGGGCTCGCGGGCCGCGCGCAGGGCGGCGCGCGGCGTACGTGCCCCCTGCCGACCGTATGTCCATGGCGCGGGGGCCGCGATTCAGGCGCGTGCCGGTCCGATGGTGCGGTCCAGGAGCGAGGTCAGTGCCACCCAGTGGCGATCGTCCGCCGTGCTGTCGTACGCGGCAGTGTCGGCCTGGGTGAAACCGTGCCGCGCACCGGTATAGACCTCACTGTGGTGGCGCACGCCCGATGCGGTGAGGGCCTCGTCGAGGCGGTCGATCTGCTCGGGAGGCAGCGAGGGGTCCTGGTCGGCGTGGCCGAAGTACAGCTCCGCGGAGATCCGGTCGGCGAGCAGGTGCGGGCTGTCGGCGGAATCGGTGGCCAGGCGCGCACCATGGAAGCCGGCCGCTGCCGCGATCCGCTCCGGGTACGTGCCCGCGGTGCGCAGGGCGAGGCCGGCACCCATGCAGTAGCCGGTGACACCGACCGGCCCGTCGGCGGCCAGGGGGCAGCCGGCGAGCCAGGCCAGGTAGGCATCGGCGTCGCGCATCGCCGGATCGGGTGTCAGTGACTGCAGGATCGGGCCGAGTCGCTCGAAGATGCCGGGGCGTCGGGCCGGGTCGATGAAGTCGGGCAGCTCGACCACCGGCGCTCGCCCGTGGCGGTAGAAGACGTTGGGGAGCAGGACGGTGTAGCCGGCTCCGGCGAGGCGGTCGGCCATCTTCCTCAGATGGGGACGGAGTCCGAACGCGTCCATGTAGAACAGGACCGGGGGGTGAGGGCTTCCGTCGTCGGGATGGGCCAGATAGGCGTCGGCAACGCCGTCCTGAGTGGGAATGTCCACGGATGTTCCTCGTACGGAGGGCATGAGCGGCTCTCTTTTCTTGTCTGACGCTCCTGCGTACCGGAGGCAGGAGGGGTGGCGCCGGCGATCAGTGATCGTAGACCGTCGGCAACGCCCTGACCGGCGCGTCCGGCCGCGGCGGGACTCGCCGTTGCGAACGATATGCCGGTCTTCCGACTCGGTATCGTCGTCCGGCAGCCCCGGTGAACGAGGCGGACGGACAGCAGCCGAACGGACAGCAAGTGCAGGTCCCGGCAGGAAGCCAAGACGGAGAAGGACTCCAACCCCAGATGACAGACAACTCCGACATGATCGATTTTGTCCGGGCGCGCCTCGCCGAGGAAGAACAGATCGCGCAGGCGGCGGGCGGAGAGAATTGGCGGCGCCCGACCGACGTGCCCGGTGAAGTCCACGACCGGTCCGGCGGCATCGCGTTCACCCTGCGAAATCACGGCTTCGACGAGCACATCGCCCTGCAGGACCCTGCACGCACCTGTCGCCGCATCGAGACGAGCAGGGTTCTTCTCAATGAGTACGCGGAGGTCGCCGACCGGGACACCGACCGCCCGGAGCACGACTTCTCGTCCGGTCGCGCCGTCGGACTGGGTTTCGCCGTCCGCCAGATGGCCGCAGAACACGCCGGCCACCCCGACTACCGGGCCAAGTGGCTGCCCCGGTTCATCCATTGACATCCTCTCCCCCTGGAGGGGGAGATTCCCGCCTACCGCGCCGTTGAAGGCTGCGGTGTCGAGTGGGTTCCTGCTTCGCTGCGCGGTGCCGGGACGAGTCCCGGTCTTACCTGCGCTCCACAGGCTGACACGGCCAGTCCGGCCGCCTTGGCGACGTTGACCGCCGCGTTGATGTCCCGGTCCAAGACCGCCCCGCACGCCCCGCACGTCCATTCCCGGACGTGCAGGGGCCTCGGGCCGTCCTTGACGCCGCACTGCGAGCACACCTGGGAGGTCGGCTCGAAGCGGCCGATCTTCACGAAGGTACGCCCGTACCGGGCGGCCTTGTACTCCAGCATGCTCACGAACGCCGACCATCCGGCATCGTGCACGGACTTGGCCAGGCGCGTGCGGGCGAGTCCCTTCACCGCCAGGTCCTCCACGGCAACCGCTTGGTTCTCGCGGACCAGCCTGGTGGAGAGCTGGTGGTGGAACTCGCGGCGCGCGTCCGTGACACGGGCGTGCGCCCGTGCGACGCGGAGCCTGGCCTTGTCCCGGCTGCGGGAGCCCTTCCTCCTTGCGGGAGAGCGCCCGCTGCGCCTTCTTCAGCCGCTTCTCGGCCCGGCGCAGGAAGCGCGGGCTGTCGATCTTCCGGCCGTCGGACAGGACGGCGAAGTGGCCGAGGCCGAAGTCGATCCCGATCCCGGGCGTCGTCTCCGACAGCAGTTCCTCGGGGCCGGTCTCCACAACAAAGCTCGCGAAATACCGGCCCGCCGAGTCCTTGACCACCGTCACCGTGGACGGGGTGGAGGGCAGCGTGCGCGACCACTTCACCTTCAGGTCGCCGATCTTCGGCAGGCGCAGCTTCTGTCCCGGGGTGATGGACCAGCGGGCGTTCGCGGTGAACCGGACGGCCTGCCGGGTGTCCTTCCGCGACTTGTACCGGGGCGCGCCCATACGGGGCCGCTTGCCCTTGAGGCCGTCGAAGAAGTTCCGGTAGGCGGTGTCCAGGTCCCTCAAGGGCTGCTGCAGCACGACCGCCACGTCCACTTGCTCGTGAACTTCCCGCCGAAGGTCGCCGTGTCCAGGCTGGTGAACTCCCTCAAGGGCGCCGACTTCCCCGAGCAGGTCACCTGCTCCGTGTTCTGGTTGTCCGGGACGAGCCTCGGCACCGACCTCATCCAGGTGGGTCTGTACAAGGCGGAAGGGCACCTCGTCGCCGGCTGCGCAGGCGACCGAATGCGCCGATGAGGTGTCCGCACGGCACGGAAAGCGGCCGGTGTCCGACGCTGCCCCGGTCAGCCCGATTTCGGCGGATTCTGCGCGTCGAAGGCGAAGAGAGTGTTCTTGGCCGCGGCCACGACCACCGCACGCCCCGCAACGGTCACGCGCGGGCTTGCGCCCTGTTCGCCCGTCAAACCATCGGCCTGCGGGTCTGTTGTCCACAGGGGCTTGCCATCGTGCGGCGACAGCGCGACCACCCGGCCGGTGGCCGAGCTGAAATACAGCGCGCCGGCTCCGGCAACGGGACCCGACGCACCCTCCACGCTTGTCTGCCGCGACCACTTCTTCCGGCCGGTCGCGGGGTCGAGCGCTGTGACGAGACCGGTCTGCCCGCTCACGTAGACGGTGCCGTCCGCCATGCCGGGCGTCCCCGCGTATGTCTTGGCCAGCCGGGAGTACGTGACCTTCCGCGAGGCCGGGTCGACCCGCGCCACCCCGTCGTAGCCGGCCAGCGCCGCTCCCTCCATGTGCACCTGAAGGAGTACGAGCCTGCCGTTGGCGACGCCCATCGGCACGGCGGGGCCGTTGACCGCGATGGGCCTGCCCAGTGTCCCAGAGGCACGGTCGACCGTGTACAGGGTGGGGTGGCGCACCTCCAGGGCATCCACCTCCGCATCCGTCGCGCACATCGCGAGGAGCTTTGGGCCCACCGGGACGGGGGCGCACTGCGTACCCGCGGGGAACGACGCCGTCCAGATGACCTCACCGCTGTGCGCGTCCCGGGCCTCGAAGCGGGAGTTGGAGGCATCGACCGTCACGACACCGGAGCCGACCACAAGGGCGTCCTGAGTCCGCCCCGTGACGGCCTTCGACTGGGCGCCGGACGGCACGGACCACAGCTCCCGGCCGCTGTTCGCGTCGATGGCCACCACCTCGCTGGGAGGGTCCTGCGGGGCGTCCTGGGCGGCGAAGCGGTAGCCGAGCACGGTGTCGTCGGTGGCGCCCACCAGGTGCATGCCCTGGACGGGGACGCCCGGGCTCTTCGCCGTCCACACCCGCGAGCCGTCCAGGGCCCTGATACGGGTCGCGACAACACCGCCGCCCCCGCAGAACAGCGCGTCGCGGCGCGCGACGCAACGCAGCTCGTCGGGGATGTCCTCGCGACCGCCCTGCACGGTCTTGCGCCACGGCTCGAAGCCGTCCGGAGGTGCGACATCCGGCGGCGCAACGCTGTTGCCCTTGTCGCCGCCGCTGTTCCCCCCGAAGCCGCCCGCCGTCAGCGCGGCGACTCCCCCGCCGATCGCTGCCACCGCGACCGCCGCCGCGAGCACGGGACGCCATCGGCGACGCAGGCGGCTGCCGATGGGGGTGCCAGTGCTCCCTGTATCGGGACCGGCCGGGGCGGTGGTCGGGGCAGTCGGCGCCGGGGTGGCCTGCGCCGCGAAGTGATGCTGGGTGATCACGTCGCGGGTGCAGCCCGCGCCGACCCCGTTCACGTCGGTCCCGCCGAGGTCGGCCGGCAGGTCCCGCAGCAGCACGAGCAGTTCGTCCGCCGAGGGGCGTGCCTCGGGCTCCTTGTCCAGGCACGACTCGACGACCACACGCAAAGCCGCCGGTACGGCACCCAGCGACGGCTCCTCGTGCACCACCTGGTACGCCGTCATGTATGGGCTGTCCGCGTCGAAGGGCCCGTGGCCCGTCGCCGAGTACACCAGCAGCGTCCCCAGCGAGAAGACATCGGACCGCGGACCCACGCCACGCGGCGCCCGCAATTGCTCCGGCGACATGAAGGGCGGCGTACCGATGACCCGCCCTGTCATCGTCAGCGTCTGCTGGTCCACGGCGCGCGAAATGCCGAAGTCGATGACGCGTGGGCCCTCGGGCGAGAGCACGACGTTCGAGGGCTTCAGGTCACGGTGGACGACCCCCACCCGGTGGATGTCGCGCAGCGCCTCCGCCAGCCCGATGGCGAGCCTCCTCAGCTCCGCTCCGTTCAGCGGGCCCTCCGTGGCGATGCGCTGGGCGAGCGTGTGTCCCTCGATATAGGTCGTCGCCATCCACGGCTGCTCGGCCTCAGGGGCAGCGTCGACCACGGCGGCGGTGAACGCGCCGCTCACCCGCCTCGCCGCCGCCACCTCCTGCCGGAAACGGATGCGGAACTCGTCGTCCCCCGCGAACTGCTGGTGGATCAGTTTGATCGCGACAGGTCGCCCCGAGCTCGTACGGGCCAGAAAGACTGTGCCCATGCCACCCGAGCCGAGCCGCGCCTCAAGCGGGTAGCCGCCGATCTCGGCTGGATCACCTCCGCGCAGCGACACTCTTCCCGACCTCCCGTCCCCCGTGCACCTCTGTCGCCACGGGCCTGCGTACCTGTCCTGCACACAAACTAGCCGCAGGGCAGTACGGGAGAGCAAAGCGGGGGACGAGCAGGGAGTCCAGGGCTGCTCCTGTGCCGCACACGTCGAAGCCCCGCCAAGAGCGGCTGGTTCTACTGACGACCGCATAAGCCATCAGGTGTTGCGAGGACTCCGAGAATCCGCCGAGCATGGCGGGGCTTCGACGTGTCGTGGGACAGCGCACGGTGCGGCCCGTCGCCACACGCAGAACCCCGTCGGCACAAGCCGACGGGGTTCGTGACCTCTCACATGCGTATCACCATAGGACGCCCCCGGGCCAACCGGTTTCCGCCGGCACCGGGCCGGTGCCGCGGCCATCCCCTCTCAGGATGACCACGAGGACACGCTCCCGGTCACCATCGGGGAGATGGCCACGTCTGCCGTCCCCGGCCAGTTCGCCCTGGTCCATCTCGTCTGCACCACCATCAGGTTCTCGTCTCGCACCACCTCACCCCTGGCGGCGACGGCCGCTACCGCCGCGGCAGCTCCCGGCACCGGTACGCGTGGCCGGCGGAGCTCGACCTGATGGCACGGATCGCGGGGCTCGAACTGGAACGGCGCGTCGCGGACCGGGACGGGGCGCCGTTCACCCAGGACTCCGCGAAGCACATCTCCGTGTGGTGCAAGCCGGCTTGAGTCACGCGCACAGCGTACGAGGGCACCGTTGCCGAGCTATGCGCCACGACGGACCCGGGCAGCCTTGCGGGCCTCGGCAATCTGGCGGGCCTCAGCGGACCGGCGAGACTCGCCACCGCCGCCGGCCCGCCCCGGGCGGGTGCCCAGACCGCGGAAGGGGGCGCCGCCGCGCTTCGTGCGCTCCGCGACCGGCCCGCTGCCACCGACGGGGACACCGGAGGGAACCTGGGCGCCGGTGATGCGGCTCAGCTCGGCCTCGCCGGAGCGGACCTGCGTGATCTGCGGCCTGACGCCCGCGTCGGACATGAGACGGGCCATGTCCCGGCGCTGGCCGGGGAGGACCAGCGTGACGACACGGCCGGACGCGCCGGCGCGGGCTGTACGGCCACCGCGGTGCAGGTAGTCCTTGTGGTCGCCGGGCGGGTCGACGTTGACGACGAGATCGAGGTCGTCGATGTGGATGCCCCGAGCCGCGACGTTGGTGGCCACGAGCGCCGTGACGTCGCCGGTCTTGAACTGTGCCAGGGTGCGGGTGCGCTGGGGCTGCGACTTGCCGCCGTGCAGCGCCGCGGCCTTCACGCCGCTGCTCAGCAGGTGCCTGGTGAACTGGTCGACAGCATGCTTGGTGTCCAGGAACATGATCACGCGCCCGTCGCGGGCAGCGATCTCGGTGGCGGTGGCGTACTTGTCGGCGCCATGCACCTGCAGCACGTGATGCTCCATCGTGGTGACCGCACCCGCCGACGGGTCGACCGAATGGACGACCGGGTCATGGAGGTAACGACGGACAAGAAGGTCGATGTTGCGGTCCAGCGTGGCCGAGAACAGCATGCGCTGGCCATCGGGACGTACCTGGTCCAGCAATTCGGTGACCTGCGGCATGAAGCCCATGTCCGCCATCTGATCGGCCTCGTCCAGGACGGTGATGTTCACCCGGTCCAGGCGGCAGCCCTTGCGCTCGATGAGATCCGCGAGGCGGCCAGGAGTCGCAACGACCACCTCGGCCCCGGCACGCAGTGCGCCGGCCTGCCTGCCGATCGACATGCCGCCGACCACAGTGGCCAGCCGCAGCTTCAGCAACCGGGCGTACGGGGCGAGCACATCGGTGACCTGCTGGGCCAGCTCGCGCGTGGGGACGAGGATCAGGGCCAGTGGCTTCCGCGACTCGGCACACTGCCCGGCCGTGCGCACAAGGAGCGCCAGACCGAAGGCGAGCGTCTTGCCCGATCCGGTGCGCCCGCGGCCCAGGACGTCACGCCCTGCGAGGGAGTTCGGCAACGTGGCGGCCTGGATCGGGAACGGCTTGTTCAGGCCGAGGCTGGTGAGCATCTTCAGCAACTCGACTGGCATGTCCAGTTCGCCGAAGGTCGCCACCGCAGGGAGGGCCGGGGTGACGGTGACCGGCAGCGCGAACTCCCCCTGTGGTGCGGAGGAGCGGCGCCCGGTACCGCCTGGACTGGCGCCAGGGCGCCTCTGGTCCTGTGGGTGGAAACGGTCGTTCGTACGAGCTGAACGGCTCACGGAGAACCTTCCTCGACAGGGCACGCATCGAGGAATTCCCGACAGGATGAGCCGGATGAATTGCAAGAACGAGCCGAATGTGAGACTAAAAGAATTCCATCGGAATACAGAAAGCCGGGGCCCCGGCGCAAGGCGGGGGCCCCAGCCATCTCATACGCTTCGACGTCAGGCGGGAGTGATGTTCTCCGCCTGCGGCCCCTTCTGACCCTGCACGACGTCGAAATTCACCTTCTGGCCTTCCTGAAGCTCGCGGAAGCCCTGCGTGGCAATGTTCGAGTAGTGGGCGAAGACATCCGGGCCGCCGCCGTCCTGCTCTATGAAGCCGAAGCCCTTTTCCGAGTTGAACCACTTTACGGTGCCAGTAGCCATGTCACATCTCCTTGGGGGCAGTGCCCGCGGGCCCACGTCGTGTGAACCCCTGCGTTGCCACAATGAACCCCGTCCGAATAAGCACCGGAGATACAAAAATGCCCGACGACATACAGCCGTCAAGGCATTTGAAGTTTCGGGAACCACAACTGCAACTGCTGGTAAGTTTAGCACGGCAGAGACATTCGAACCACTTTCGTCCGTGGCGTAAGGCCTCAACCTCGCGGCAACACCGGATCAATATGCCGGCCGGCGCCAACTCGGGTACATACGGAAGGTGAATTTTCAGATTACTCAAGGTGCAATCAATGAGAACTCATCCTCTCCATCGAAGAGCACCTGGCCTCCACGGCCATTTCTTTGCCCGAGGAAAGTCAATCGCACCTCTTGACTCGGACCATCTCGATTCATTTCCGCAAAAGACAGGCCCGGAATTACTCGCTGTCGAGCTGCTCGCATCCCTCCCATCACCAGGCCTCCCCCTCCCCGCGTCCGACCGTCGGGGCCGGCGGTGCGGCCGCCTCGCGCAGTTCGGCGGCGGTCTGCGCGACAAGCTCGGAGAGGGTCGCGTCCGGGTCGGCCGGCCAGCGGGAGGCCGGGCGACTGGGCGGTGGTCGACGGCCTGCTCGCCGACCAGTTGCCACCACTGCCGCGCGGGCTCGGCGTCGAGGTCGCGGGCACCGTCGACGCGCTCGGTGAAGGCGTCATCGGCGTCGAAACCGGCGACCGTGTGTTCGGCCCGGCGGCCTTCGACGGCCCGACAGGCGGTGCGGACGGGCATGGCGGGCGAACCGTTCGACCGAAGTGGATCACTGGCAAGCCGCAGCCTGCCCCGCCCGCCGCAGAGACGGGCCCACACATCGCGGTGGCGGGCGGTGCCCCGCCTCACTGTGAAGCGCCTCCCCCGCAGTCCGGCGCGATCGCCGACCGCTCCGGGCTCGATGCCGGCCGCTACCTGGCCACGACCGACATCATTCTCGTCGTCATCACTCCGCGTGTCAGACCGTCTGGTCTAATATCTGACCATCCGGTCTGACGATGCGGCAGGGCGAACCTTCATTGAGGCGGCACGACGCCGCCAGTTCATTGACAGCGCGATCGAAACGCTCGACGAGCTCGGCTTCTCCGGCGCATCCGCGGCGGAGGTGGCCCGCCGTGCCTCCATCGCCAAAAGCGCACTCTTCTACCACTTCAAGAACAAGCACGAACTGCTGCATGCCGTCGTCGACGACCTCTACGCCCTCGCGGCCCAGGAGATCGTGAAGGAGATGGCCACGGTGGACGGGCCGCAGCAGGCACTCATCCGGTACATCCGCACATGCATCCTGTTCGCCTCCGCCCACCCTCGCTGGATTCGCGCCGCCATGGAGGTCATCCAGAACCTGCGCGCCCCGGACGGAGCCCTGGTCTTCGGGCCGGCGACGAACCAACCGAACATCGACGCCATCGAGCAGATGCTGCGAGAGGGCCAACGCGACGGAGTGCTCAGGGCCTTTGCCACCCTGCCGATGGCAGTGTCCATCCGAGCGGCCATCGATGCCGCACCGGCCTGCTTCGCCCACCACCCCGACCTGGACCCTGGCGCGTACGCCGATGAAGTGGCGGCGCTCTTCGACACGGCCACACGCCGGACCGATGCCAAGGAGACGTCATGACCCAGTACCCCAACGGCACCGGAACACCTCACTGCGTGCCGAAGCCTGCACACACAGGGACGTCGTGGCTCAAGACGGCCTGGGCGCTGGCCGGAGATGTGGTGATCCCGCCCCTTCCTCCTGGACATGACCATCAAGCTCAGCACGCCAGAGCTGGCGGACCGCCTCGCCCACCTGTGGCAGCACAGCGCCGTATTCCACCCATGGATACGCACCACAAGCCTCGCCTGGGGCACAGCATTCCTCGTCGATGCCGGTGCCCGTATCCTCATGGCCTACACGCTCCCCGTCGACACCGTTCCCCTGCTCAGCGTCGTCCTCCTCATCGCCGCACTGACCATCGCGCAAGGCAGCTGCCTGATCCTTGGACGGCGCAGCGGTGCGCTCAAGCTGCTCAAGCCCGGCGCAAGTTCAGCAGCACCCCAGGCCGAGGGCGCCTGCTGACAACATGGATCGGCTGCCGGTAGCGGTACTGAGCGGCAAACACACATGGCCGACCCCACCGTCAACCCCCGAAGGACTTACGACGCCGACCACTTGGCCTGCGGACAGAGTTCGTTTCGGAGGCGTACCAGATCCGGAAACAGGGGCGGACGGCGACGTGCAACCTGGGCGCCCAGGTCACGACTCGGGTGGTCGCAAGGCGCCGACGATGACGACGGTCACCATCTTGTGGATGGCAGCGGTCTGCGGTGGGGCACTTGTTCGGTCGGCGAACAGCAGGTGCCCGGCCCCGACGAGGGTGGGGGCGAGTGTGTCGATGTCTGCGTCACCGGCCAGGCGCCCCAACTCCCGCTCGGCGGTGAGATATGCGGCGATCATGGCGGTGCCTTGCACGGCCAGCGGGATGCCGGTCAGACCGGCCTCGCGCAGCCGGGCGCGGAGACCGTCGCGGAAGGTGATGAGCGCGACGATTGCCACCGTGACCGGCCCGAACAGGTCCTGCAGCGCGTCGGCGAGGTTGTCCACCACGCTCCCGGAGCCGGCGGCCGCGCGCAGAGTCGTGGTCCGGTCCTCGATGCCGCGGACGCGGTCGAGGACCAGTTCCGCCAGGAAAGCGTCGAAGTCGGTGAAGTGCCGGTGCAGCACGCCCTTGGCACAGTTCGCCTCCTCCGTGACCGCCCGGCTGGTCAACGCGTCGGGCCCGTCCCGAAGCAGGACGCGCTCAGCGGCTTCGAACAACTGGCCGCGCACGTTGTGGATGTGCACCCCCGACGGCATTGCCTTCCTTTCCGCGCCGCCCCGCCTTAACAAGTGGGCAACCGCCCATTAGTGTGGGCGCATGCCCACTTTATCGCAGGGACAGCCGGACAAGTCCGGACCCGAGCCTCACCGCCACCGGCAGACGGCCGAGTCGTTCGGCGTGGACGCCGAACGCTACGACCGCGCCCGACCGCCGTATCCCCAGGCCCTGGTGGACAGGATCGTCGCCGCAAGCCCCGGTCGGCACGTCCTCGACGTCGGAGCCGGGACCGGCATCGAGGCCCGGCAATTCCAGGCGGCCGGCTGCACGGTGCTCGGCGTCGAACCCGACGTGCGAATGGCCGACTTCGCGCGACGCAGCCGTGTCGAGGTCGAGGTCACCAGGTTCGAGGACTGGCAGCCGGCCGGGCGGCAGTTCGACGCGGTCATCGCCGGCACCGCCTGGCACTGGGTGGACCCCGTCGCCGGCGCGGCCAAAGCGGCCCAGGTACTCCGGCCCGGCGACCGGCTCGCTCCCTTCCACCACGTCCCCCAGCTCCCGGACGAGGTGATCGACGCCCTCGCCGAAGCCCTCCAGCGGGTCGCCCCCGATTCGCCGTTCAACCCCGGCCTGCTGAGGGGATCGACCGTGGACGCCTACCAGCCGCCGTTCGCGAAAATCACCGACGGGATCCGGCAGGCCGGCAGCTTCAGCGAGCCGGAACAGTCGCGCTTCGCCTGGGAACGCACGGCCTCGCCGCGGCATTCGGCAGCGCGTACCGCGCGGACGTGGGGGCGTACTGCGCGGCCCGGGGCATCGGGACCACCTGGTCCGCGGATGGCGGCCTGCGGACGCGTCAGCGTGCCGCGGCCGTGCTGCGCCATCCCGTTTCGGGGCGCCGCGGCTGGTTCAACCAGGTCGCGTTCCTGAGCGAATGGACACTCGACCCGGTGGTCCGCGAGTACCTGAAGTTCGAGTTCGGCGAGGACGGCCTGCCGTTCAACACCGCCTACGGCAGCGGCGCGGCCATCGACGAGGCCACCGTGCGCACCGTCAACGAGGTGTACGAGAAGCACACGCTCCGGGAATCGTGGCGGGCCGGCGACCTCATGATCGTCGACAACCTGCGGATGGCCCACAGCCGCGAGGAGTACACGGGTACCCGCGAGATCGCGGTCGTCCTCGGCGCCCCGGTGCCGATCCCAGCAGTCAAGGTGACCGAAGGTCCCTGACCCGGCGCCCCGCCGGCCCTACGGCGTGCCGGATGTCCGTCCGTGGCCCACTCGGGCGGCGGCAGACGTCGGCGCCCCGTGAACCACCACTGTCCCTTTCCTCACGTGTCCCTCACGGATGGAGTCAGCCTTGTCCCGCAACCCCGTCGTGCCGTCATTCGCCGTGATCACCGGTGAGCAGGTCGCCCAGGTCCTCACGGGCGATGAGAAGCAGGTGGTGGGTCTGACCGAGGAGGTTTACCGGCTGCATGGCCGGGGATCCACGGTCAATCCGCCGTCCTATTTCCTGCGCTTTCCCGACCGGCCGAGCTCCCGCATCATCGCGCTGCCCGCCTCCGTGGGCGGCGAGGAGCCAACTGACGGCCTGAAGTGGATCTCCAGCTTCCCGGAGAACGTCGCCGCGGGCATCCCCCGGGCCTCTGCGGTGCTGATCCTCAACGACCACGAAACCGGTTACCCGTTCGCCTGCCTGGAGAGCTCGATCATCAGCGCGTCCAGGACTGCCGCGTCGGCCGTGCTGGCGGCTGAGCGGCTGAGCACGGACGAACGGCCGCGCCGTATCGGCTTCGTCGGCACCGGGCTCATCGCCCGCTACATCAGCCACTACTTCGAGGCCACCGGCTGGACCTTCGACGAGCTCGGTGTGCACGACCTCTCCGCAGATCACGCCGAGGCGTTCGCCGGCTACCTCCGGAGC
Source organism: Streptomyces sp. NPDC015032 (assembly GCF_043080425.1). Taxonomy (NCBI): domain Bacteria; kingdom Bacillati; phylum Actinomycetota; class Actinomycetes; order Kitasatosporales; family Streptomycetaceae; genus Streptomyces; species Streptomyces sp. NPDC015032. Next base: position 78,253 of record NZ_JBIBVN010000006.1, read on the forward strand.
CGCCCGGGCACCGCACCCGTCGTCGTCCACGGCACCGCCGAGGAGCTGATCCGGGCGAGCGACCTGGTGGTGTTCGCCACCGTCGCGGGCGCTCCGCACATCCACGAGCCCGCGTGGTTCTCGCACTGTCCGCTGGTGCTGAACGTGTCACTGCGGGACGTGGCCCCGGAGGTGGTGCTGGCCTCGGCGAACTTCGTCGACGATGTGGAGCACTGTCTCAAGGCGAACACCTCGGTGCATCTGACCGAACAGCGGGTGGGAAACCGCGACTTCATCGACGGTACGATCTGCGATGTCCTTCGGGGCCGGGTCGCTGTTCCCCGGGACCGGTCGGTGATCTTCTCACCGTTCGGTCTCGGTGTCCTGGACATCTCACTGGGCCGACATGTGTACAACCGGCTGCGGGATGCGGGTCAACTCAGGGTCGTGGACGGCTTTTTTCACGAACTGGACCGCTACGGACGCACCGGCGCGTAGTCGGCGCCCGGAACGAATGGGGTGATGAAATGCCGGTCGTGTCCGCCCCTACGAGATCAACGCCAACGATGTGTTCGTGAATCTGGAGACGGTCTTCGGGGTACCGCTTCATCTCAAGTGCGAGGGGTTCAACCTTGCGGGCTCCGTCAAGCTCAAGGCTGCTCCGGAGATGGTGCGCGCCGCAGAGCGGGACAGCCTTCTCACTCCTGACTCCGTCACGGTCGAGTCATCGTCGGGCAATCTCGGCGTCGCACTGAGTATGATCGCGGCGCACCGGGGATACGGTTTCGTGTGTGTCACCGACTCCCGCTGCAACCGGGCCAGCCGCCGCCTGATGGAGTCGTTCGGTGCCGAGGTGCGGGTCGTGACCCAGGCCACCGGGCAGCGGGGTCTGCTGGGTACCCGGCTCGACATGGTGCGCGACCTGTGCGAGGAGGATGCGAAACGGTGGTCAGCGGCGCGCTGCGCTGGCTGGCCGCCCGCGAGGACGCCTCCGCGCTGACCACGGTGGCGCTCGCCCCCGACCAAGGTGAGCGCTATCTCGACTCGGTGTACGACCCGAGTTGGGTGGAGCGCCATTTCGGTTCGCCGATGAGCTGGGACGAGGCGGCCGATCGCGACCTCCGGTCGCGCGAGCTGGCACGTGATGTGTGAGACGGCGGGCCCGGCCCCGGGGGATCAGGTGGCCACCGGTTGACGCCCCGGGGCTGCACTCGTGAACACGGAGGGCGTCATGACACGCCAGACGAGTGCGGCGACCGAGGTCAGGGCCGCGCACCCGAGCCAGAACGGCGCGGTAATGCCGAACGCCTTGGCGACGAAGCCGCCGAGGACGGAGCCAAGTGCGAACCCGCCCATGCTGAAGAGCAGATAGACGCTGTTGACCCGACCGAGCAGACGGGTGGGGGTGACCCGCTGGCGGTAGGTGTCCAAGACAACACCCCAGATGGTGGCGTGTGCGCCGAACACCACCAGGGTAACGGCCGCGACCCACGGTGCGCGGGTCACGGCAAACACCAGGTGGGCAAGGGTCTCGACAACCAGCCTGGCGCGGAACAGGGGCGCGGCCCCGAAGTGAGCGTGCAGACGGGCGACCGTCAGGGTACCGGCCACTCCGCCGACAGCGGTCGCCGACAGCAGGAATCCGTACCCGACCTCGGGCCGCACTGTCCGCCAGGGTCGAGCCGATGCCCATCAGGAAGACGGCCGCGTAGACGGCCGGGACGCTCACCCGGTCGTACCGGATGAGCAGGGCCAGGGCCGCGATCACCAGGCCGCGTACGGTGTCGACGATGCCGACCAGGACTCGCCGGTCGACACGGTCGACGAAGGCGCCACTGAAGAGGGAGAACATCAGCCAGGGAAGCTGCTGGGCGAACACGGCGTCGGCGATCAGCGCCGGATCGCGGGCGAGTGTCGCCATGAGCAGCGGTCCGGCGGCCAGTGTGACGCCGTCGCCCAGCGCCGATATGCCTGTGCTCACCCAGAGTTTGGCGTAGTTGCGCTGGTGCACCGTCATAAAATGCTGATCCTGGCAAGGTTGATCATTCTATTGAGAGCATCCTGCCCGGCAGACCGGAACAGCGGCCTGCCGGCGGGGCCAACTCCTGTGCCAGACGGCTCAGATGACGCCGGGAATTCGCTGTGCGGAGCCGGTGCGCGAGAACCGTCCGATTGACCTTGATCGGCGCACAGACGGATCACGTCATCGATCGGCGCGGACGCTTCACCCGCTCTCACTTGCCGCGCTCCTGTCACTTCCGGTCGAAGGAGAGCCATGTACCGGCGAGGTCCTGCTGACCCGCCCCGGGCCTGGACCAGTCGCAGACACCGTTCCTGAAGATCCCCTCCACTTCCTTGAGCTGGCCGTCGGTCACCGGCACTCGGTAGTCGGTGCGGATCACGGGACGCTTGCGGCACTTGACGATGTCGTTGGCCACATCGGCTCCGGCGACCATCCGCGGCGATGTCCACACCGGGTAGAGGGTGTTGCACTCGGTGTTGTCGATGCCCTCGACCTGGGGCTCCGCAATCTTCTTCGCACCGATGCCACGGGTCCAGCAGGCGTCCGTGAGACCCTGCGGCTTGTGGCGGACGATCTTCTCGATGGGGGCGTCGTTGCCGGGGTCTCCCTTGATGCCGGTGAGCCACTGGTCCATGTCGGACAGCATCCCGGCGAGAGTGAATCCGTGCCCGTTGGAGCGGGTGAGCATGACCTGGTTGGCGTGGGTGCCGTTGGCCTTGTCCAAGCGTGCCCGGGTGGAGAAGGAGTGGAAGCGCATGTGCATGTCGCCGGCTGCCGCGTCGTCCGTGTAGTCGCGGTAGTCGATGATCGGAACGTCGGCGAGGCCGGCACCGCCGTTCAGCATGCGGCCCGTGCGGTAGGCCGTCCGTACAGCCTTGAGATCGGCGACGGTCCGCTCCGCGGCGGGCTTGGCGTCGTCGTCGAGGCCACCGATGCGCCGGTTCAGGTCGATGAACTGGTCCATGTCGATGGTCCCCTTGTTCAGGGCCTCAAGTCCGTACTGGATACCGGTGTTGTCGAGCGGCCTGCGCGCCTTCCCGGTCTCCGGTACCTCGCCGTAGACGTTCACGGTGTGGCTGTAGACGTCACAGCGGGCACCGTCCGGGTTGGTGTCGGGGTCGTAGCGCTGTCCCACGGGCAGCTGGGGCGGGCAGAACACCGTGGGGTCGATACGGCCGCCGGCCCTGGCCAGGCTGCCGATGCTCTCCCACTTGCCGAACCCGGAGACCGCCCTCTGCTGCTCCTTGGTGAAAGCGTCCGGCGCGACTTCCTTGAAGTAGTGGTTCAGGAGCTGGGCGTCGCTGAGCGTCTGAATCGTCCCGAAGCCGACGTCGGGGAAGCTACAGCCGGAGAGGATGCCGTCCAGCAGACCCGGGTAGTTGTCGGCGATCTGGTGGGTCTGGTACGAGCCGCCGGAACAGCCGTTTCCGATGGTGAAGGCCGGGTCGCCGTACGTCTCCACGAAGCGTTCCTTGACCATGCTCATGGTCTCGGCGGCCAGCAGGTCGTTGCAGTTGTTGCCGAAGACGTTCAGCGTGGACGATGCGACGCCGTAGCCCTTGCTCAGATACGTGTCGTTCATGATGCCGACGGTGTTCCGGCCCTGGACGTACCAGCCGCCGTTACAGCCCCCGCCGAAGCCGTACACGAGGCGCCCGTTCCAGCCCGGCCCACGCTGCAGCGGGTCGGGGGTGCCGGACATCGGGTCGTGCAGCACGGCCGTCTCGTAGATGCCGCGGTTGATGGTGCCGGTCTCTACGCGGACGATGTACGGCACCTTCCTGCCCGCGCTCGTCGTGGCGGTCGCCAGGTCGGCGGGATGGACGTTCTCGTCGGGCAACGGAACGAACGTGCCGGCCGTGGTGCGATACATGTAGTCGACGCGGGTCCTGACCGAGCAGTCCTTGTCGATGGGCTGCCCGAGGGTACCGCCGGTGACCGTCTTGAACTCGGCGGTGTCACAGACGAACGGCTGCTCGTGCGGGCCGGCGAACACCGGCCCTGTGATGGGGTGGTTCTTCAGGGTCAGTTGTCCGGCGTCCGCGCCCCGGGCCCTGGCCGTGAGCCTGTTGTCGCCCTGGGACAGCTCCTTCACCACGCCCATCAGCGCGTTGTCGCCGGAGGGCCGGAAGCTCGAGGTCACATCCCGGCCCTCCACCTCTACCTGGACTTCGTCGACCGCTAGGGAGGCGGGCACCTCGACACGTATCAGGGCGTCGTCTCCCGACACCACGCCGGGCCGCGACGACACGGCCGTCACCTGCAGCTTCTCGCGTTCCTGGCTGACGGCCGGCGCCGCCGACGCGCCTACCAGCACGCCCATGAACGCTATACCGACAAGGCCCAGTTCGACCGGCCTCGCGGCTCCTGCGAACGACACGACGGAACTCGCCTCACTTCCTGGAGTCGGAATTCGTACTCGGTGTGCAGACGCGGGCTGTGGGCCCGCCGGGACGGTGATACGCATGTCCCGTTGTCGTGGGTGTGCGGTTTCTCAGCCAGTGACCGGAAGGGGCCCGGTTCCTGTCCGGCGTCCTGTTCGGAACCGGATGGGACACAAGGGTTGTACGCGGCCCTCGCTTCCGCGAGGGCGGGCCCGCACGGCCGACCGGCCCTGCCCGGCTACCAGTTGGTGAACGCCCCGTCCGCCGTGCGCAAGTGCGGGCGCTCGGTCGCCGCGGCCTGGTACCGGCGCGCCGCCTCTCGGTCGATGTCGACACCGATGCCGGGGAGTTCGCTCAGCTCCACCCGCCCCGGCAGGATCGTCGGCCGCGCGGTGAAGAGGGCGGCGATGGCTGGATCGGGGTCGGTCTGGTGCTCCTGGATCGCGACATTGGGGCAGGACAGGTTGAGTTGGAGCGAGGAGGCGGCGGTGACCGGGCCGAGCGGGTTGTGGGTGGCGAGCTTGATGTGGTGGGTCTCCGCCATCGCCGCGATCTTCTTCGCCTCGGTCAGGCCCGCGGCCACCCCGAGGTCCACGCGCGCGTAGTCGATGAGGTCGCCCTCGATGAGTGTCCTGAACTCCCATTTGGAGCCGTATTGTTCACCTGCGGCCAGCGGCACGCCGGTGCGGGCCCGCAGCATGCGGTAGCTGTCCGGGTTCTCACAGCGCAGCGGGTCCTCGACGAAGAACGGACGGGCCGCCTCGATCTCCCGGCACAGGGTCAGCGCCTCCGGCGGATCCAGGCGCGTATGGACGTCGAGGATCAGCTCCACCTCGTCGCCGACCGCGTCCCGCACCTGGTGGAAGAGGTCGACCGAGTCGCGCAGGCAGCGGCGGGCGTCGAGCGTGCCGTCGGCGTCGTGCGGCGAGGCGAACCGCAGATGGCGCCAGCCCTCGGCGACCAGGTCGCGGCAGCGGTCCAGGAACCACGCGCGGTCGTGGTAGCCGTCGCCGACATGCACATAGGCGGGTACGTGATCACGCACCCGGCCGCCGAGGAGCTCATGCACCGGTACGCCGAGCGCCTTGCCGCGGATGTCCCAAAGAGCCACGTCCACCGCTGCGATGGCGGCGCCGAGTATGCGGTCGGCGGGGAAGAACCCGCGCCGGAACATGACCTGCCAGAGGTGCTCGATCCGTCGCGGGTCCTCGCCGACGATCAGCTCCGCAAGGTGCTCGAGACCCCCCGCGACCGCCCGCTGGCGCGACCTGATGCCGACCTCGCCCAGGCCGTGGATGCCCTCGTCGGTGTCGACCACGACCAGCATCATGCTGTCGCCGTGGTCGGGAAGAGTCAGCACTTCCAGGCCGGTGATCTTCATTCCACTCCCCTATGAAAACGTTCCCGCAATTTCAGCACCGTTCTTGAGAACACATCATCGGCAGCAGTCGAGTCGAAGCGCAAGACCCGTGCATGCAGAAGGTTTCCCTCGATGAAATACTCCTGACACACGTCTTGACACGCTCTGGGAACGTTCGCAAACATCAACCGCATTCGCAGGATCCAGATGCGAGACGACCGGGGTCCCCCGGCTCAAAACGACGAGGAGGCCGTCCGTGGCAGTAACGATCCGGGAGGTGGCGAGCGCCGCGGGCGTCTCCGTGTCGACGGTGTCCCGTGCGTTCACCGCACCCGACCAGGTGCAGCCGACGACGCGGCAGCGCATCCTCGACGCCGCGGCCGAGCTCGGCTACTCCCCCAACCCGGCGGCCCGTTCACTGCGCGGCGGCGGCACCGGAACGCTCGGCCTGATCGTCCCGGACATCGCCAACCCGTTTTTCCCGCCGATCATCAAGGCGATGCAGGCCCGTGCCCGGCACCTGGGCTACACGGTCCTGGTCGCCGACAGCGACGAGCGCGAGGCGGACGAGCTGGCCGCCATCGCGGCCGTATCGAAGCGGGTCGACGGCCTGATCCTGTGGGCCTCCACCCTCACCGAGGACCAGCTCCATGAACTCGCGGGCCGGATGCCACTGGTGGTGGTGAACCGCCATGTGCCGGGCATCCCCGAGGTCCGGATCTCACTGTCCGCCGGCATCGCGCAGGCCGCCGAACAGTTGAAGGCGTACGGCCATAGGCGCTGCGTCTTCATCAACGCGTCCCGCGCCGAGCTGAGCCGCGGCAAATCCATCCAGGAGTCCTTCGAAGCGCTCGATCTCTCCCTGTCCGAGCTCGGCCCGTACGAGCCGCGGTTCGAGACGGGCGTGCACGCCGCCACCCTCGTCGCCGCCCACGATGCGACGGCCGTGATCGCCCACAACGACCTGGTCGCCCTCGGCGTGCTGCACCAGATGGCCAACCTCGGCGTGAGCGTGCCGCGCGACGTCAGCGTCATCGGCATCGACGACACGCTGCTCGCCTCCGTCTCCACCCCCAGCCTCACCACGATCAGGATCGACCCCGAAGAGATCGCCACGCGCGCGGGGGACCTCCTGATCGAGACGATCGCGAGCACAACAGGCCGTCCTGGACAAGGACTTGAAGTCGCCTCCCCCCTCGTGGAGATCGGCTCCCGTCTGATCCCCCGCGCCTCGACGGGCCCCGCACCCGCCCACTGATCCACGGCGCACACCACCTCGACGAGCAAAGCACCGCACTACACCGCACCGAGCCCACTCCTGCCCTTCTTGGAGCCGTTATGCCCAGAAACTCCCGCTGTGCGGCCATACTTGGCTGCATGGCGCTGACCGCGACCGTCGCGGGCTGTTCCTCCCTCACCCCGAGCAGCGCCGGCGGGGACGGTGATCTCGTGCTGCGGGTGCAGGGCATGCCGCCGGCCACCGACAAGCCGGGGGTCGCCCTGTTCAAGAAGCAGGTGGCCGACTTCGAGAAGGCCAACCCGGGCATCAGGGTCAAGGGCTCGACCACGGTCTTCGACCCGCTGACGTTCTCCGCAAAGCTGTCCGGCGGCAATGTCGAGGACGTCATCAAGGTGCCGCTGACCGAGCCGCAGCGGCTCATCCAGCAGAAGCAGGTGCAGCCGATCACCGGTCAGCTCAAGGAGTGGAAGCACTTCAAGGAGTTCAACCCTCAGGTCCTCCAGCCGCTCACCGACAGCGCCGGCGACGTGTACGGCGTACCGCAGAGTCCGTACGCCCAGGGCCTGGTCTACAACCGCGAGCTCTTCGAGAAGGCCGGCCTCGACCCCGACAAACCGCCGGCCACCTGGGCGGAAGTCCGCACCGCTGCCAAGAGGATCAGCGACAGGACCGGCAAGGCGGGCTTCGTCCACGAGTCCAAGGACAACCAGGGCGGCTGGCAGCTGGCGATGCTGTCCTACGCCTTCGGCGGCGAGCTGGAGAAGGAGCAGGGTGGCAAGTACACCGCCACGCTCACCGGGGAGCCGACGAAGAAGGGGTTGCGGCTGCTCAAGGACATGCGCTGGAAGGACAATTCGCTCGGCAAAACCCTGCTCAACAATCAGAACGACGTGATCAAGCAGTTCGCGGCCGGGCAGATCGGCATGTTCATGGGCAGCCCGGGGACCTACCGACTGGCGAAGATGCAGTTCGGCATGGAGAACACCGACGCCTTCGGAGTGGCCCCGATGCCGCAGTCCGGCGGCGATGCGACACTCACCGGCGGCGACATCTACATGGTCCCGAAGTCCGCCGACAAGAGGCATGCGGCAGCGGCCGTCGAGTGGCTGACCTTCACCTACGCCAAGCCGCAGTACAGCACCGACATCGCCGCTGAACAGGCCAAGGCGCTCTCTGCCGACCCGAAGTCCGCGGTGGGCGTGCCGACACTGCCGGTCTTCGACAAGAATCGGCAGGCCGAGATCGACGCAGCGATCAAGCCGTACGTCAATGTGAAGCTGCAGAACTTCAAGCCGTACATCGACGGTCTCTCCACGCTGAAACTGAAGCCGGAGCCGCCGTACCAGGCGCAGAAGCTGTACACCGTGCTCGACCCGGTGGTCCAGGCTGTGCTCACCAAGCGCGACGCCGACATCGACTCCCTGCTGGCCTCGGCCGAGAAGGACGTCAATGCCAAGCTCGCCGCGGACCAGAAGTAGCCGGCCCATGGCCCTGCTCACTCCGTCCCGGCGCCCGGCCGCTGTGTCCAAGGAGCCCGCGCCGCGAACCCTGCCGCAGTGGCGGCGCGGCACCGGCTCGCACAAACAGTTCACGGCCTGGCTGTTCCTCGTCCCCGCGCTGCTGGTCTTCGGGCTCTTCGCCTGGTGGCCGATCGTGCGCAGCCTGCTGCTCAGCTTCCAGAAGACCAACCTCGTCGAGCCCGCGGTCTGGGTCGGCCTGGACAACTTCCGTACCCTGTTCGACGATCCGCTGCTCGGCACCGCCGTCGGGAACACCCTGTTCTTCGTGGGCCTCGGCCTGCTGATCGGCTTCCCGGCACCACTGATCCTGGCCGCGATCATGTCGACGGTGCGGCGCGGCGCGGGCGTCTACCGCTTCCTGGTGTATCTGCCGGTGGTCATCCCGCCGGTGGTGGCGATCCTGCTCTGGAAGTGGTTCTACGATCCCGGGAGCGGGCTCTTCAACAACGTCCTCGGCAAGGTCGGACTCGGCCCGTACTCGTGGCTGGAGTCCTCCGACAGCGCTATGCTCTCGCTGGTCCTGGAGTCCACCTGGGCGGGCATGGGCGGTGCCGTCCTGATCTACCTCGCGGCCATGGTCGGCATCCCCGGCGAACTCTATGAGGCGGCCGAGGTGGACGGCGCCGGGATCTGGCGGCGGATCTGGCATGTGATGCTGCCTCAGCTGCGGTCCGTCATCGGCCTGTTGCTGCTCGTCCAGCTGATCAACACGGTGCAGGTCTTCACCGAGCCGTACGTCTTCACCGGCGGCGGACCTGAGAACTCCACCCTCACGGTCCTGCTGCTGATCTTCCGGTACGCCTTCCAGGACGGCGAGTACGGCCTGGCCGCCGCGCTCTCCTTCCTGATGGTCCTGACCCTCGCCCTGCTCTCCGCGGTGTACCTGCGGGCCACCCGCAGCTGGAGCACTTCATGACCACGCTCACCACCTTCGTATCCACCAGCGACCGCCAGCGCCCCGGCGTGCGCGCCGCAGTGCGCTCCATCCAGGTGTTCACCCTGATCCTGCTGCTGCTCATCGGCATCGGACCGCTGTACTGGATGGTCAAGGGCGCGGTCTCAACGCCCACCGAGCTCACCACTCAGCCCCTGGCCCTCTGGCCGGACCGGCCGGCCCTGGGCAACTTCTCGACGGCGTACACCGATCTGAGTGTCGGCCGCTATCTGATGAACACCTTCCTGGTGGTCGGCGGATCGTGGTTCGTGCAGCTCTTCGTCTCGGCCACGGCGGGCTTCGCCCTTTCGGTGCTCAGGCCAAGGTTCGGCAAGGCCGTCTACGGGGCGATCCTCGCCACGATGTTCGTGCCGTACACGGTGAACATGGTCAGCCTCTTCATGACTGTGATCGATGTGCCGTTCCTGCACCTCAACCTGGGCGACACCTACTGGGCGATCTGGCTGCCGGCCGGCACGAACGCCTTCACCGTGCTACTCGCCAAGCAGTTCTTCGACGCCCTGCCGAAGGAGCTGTTCGACGCGGCGCGGGTCGACGGGGCGAGTACCTGGCAACTGCTCACCAAGATCGTGCTGCCCATGAGCAGGCCGGTGCTCGCCGTGATCAGTCTGCTCGCGGTGATGCACTCCTGGAAGGACTTCATCTGGCCGCTGGTGGCCATCACCGACCCCGAGAAGCAGCCGATCAGCGTCGCTCTCGCCCAGCTCACCACGCAGGCTCCGCAGGACCAGCTGATCGCCGCGATGGTGCTCGCCGTCGCCCCGCCGGTGCTCGTCTTCGTCGTCTGCCAGAAGTACATCGTCGCCGGGCTCGGCTTCACCGGAGTCAAGGGCTGAGTTCCACCGGAGCCAACGGGCGGGCCCTCAGCTCCCCCATTGCACCTTCCGCTCCCCCACCGCACCTCCCGCTCCGGAAACTTCGGAGCATCCGGAACACCCCGACCAAGAGAAGGGCACCTCCATGTCAGTCGCCCGCCGCAGATTCATCCAGGGCACGGCCGTCGCCACCGGCGCCGCACTGCTGCCGACCGTTCCGGCGTACGCCGCGGACCCGGTCATCATCGAGGCCGACGGCATCACCCTGGTCGGCCGTAGCGATGGCAGCGTCCTCGTGCAGGACGGTGCGGGCGCCGACCGCATCCTGCTCAACCACTTCATGATCAAGGACACCTCGCTCGGCCAGCAGCGCACCTTCGGCGGTACGCCCGCCCGGATCACGCTCCCCGACGGGCGGCCCGCGATTCAGGTCACGTACACGATGGCGGGCGGCGTGTCCGGAGTCACGGTGCGCGGCACCTTCGACGTCACCCCTCACAAGGCACACATGAAGTGGGAGGTCGGCGGTTCCAGCACGCTCACACCGGCCGGCTTCATGTTCTCCCGCACGGTGTACGAAGCGAGCGCGGCGGAGGCGTACGAAGCGCTGACCGTCTGGGAGCGGGACGCCCGGGGCGGCATTCCGTACGAGGTGAACGCGGGCGGCGCGTACGTGGAGACGTGGGAGGGATCGAAGGGCTTCTTCTGCCTCTCGACCACCAACCCGGCGAGCACGAACGCCACTTGGGTCCATTCCCCCGGCGCCTCGACCGGCGCGAGCACCGCGGTCACCGAGGCCGATCTGGTCCTCGGCGATCTGCGGCCGCGCGGGGCGGGAGCGCTCGCCGCCAGGCGGCCCCTCGGCGTGGAGGTGTGGACCGACCAGCCGTTCAACCTCTACAAGGCGGCCGGGCAGACGATGACGCTCAAGGCGCAGGTCGTCAACGGCTCCGCCGCGGCCAGGAAGGTGACCCTGACGTGGTGGGCGCGGGACTTCGGCGGCAAGGAGCTCGCCGGTGGCACGCTCTGCAGGAACCTCGCGGCGGGCGCCGCCTGGAATGCCTCCTTTCCCGTGACCTCGCCGTCGCAGAACATCGTGTTCACCGAGGTGGAGGCGGTCAGCGGCAGTGACAAGGCGCTGGCCCGCACGAATCTGAGCGTGCTCCCGGAGTTCGCGTACAAGGCGGGCGAGGAGTCGATGTTCGGCCTCGCCAACTACCCCTGGCTGCTCAAGCCCGGCAAGGACGCCGTACTCGGGCTGGTCAGGACACTCGGCATCAAGTGGATCCGCATCGCCTACGCCGGCGCCCCGGGCATCGACACCGCGACTCTGGACGCGAACGGCATCGGGCACAACGTGGAGCTGTCCGGCATCCCCGTGGGCGGCAGTCCGGAGCAGATCGCGGCCTGGGCCGACACGAATGTCGCCAAGGCCCTGGACGCCGAGGCCGCGTACTTCGAGGTGAGCAACGAGGTCAACCAGCCCTGGATGTCGGGCCGCGGCGCCGACGCCTACGTCCGGGACGGTCTGCGCCAGGTCACCACGCGCCTCGACGCGGCGGGCTCGCGGATGAAGGTCATGAACGCCGGCCTCGGCGGCATGGACTACGTATGGACCAAGAACTTCCACGACGCGGGCGGCTGGGACCTCATCGACGCCTTCGCCTTCCACCCCGGTCGCGGCAACTTCACGCCCGACTTCGCACCGCCGCCCGAGGAGTGGACGCAGGGGCCGTCCGGCACGTACTGGAACTTCCTCGGCGCACTGCGCAAGGCGAACCAGGTCCTTCAGGAGTACGGCGGCGACAAGGAGCTGTGGCTCACCGAGGCGTACGCACCGACCCGGCCCAACGCATGGTGGAGCGACACCTACCGGCACGCCGCCGAGAACACGCTGCTCACGCTCGCTCTCGCCAAGGCCGAGAAGGTGCGCGCCGTCAACTGGTACCAGCTGCACGACTCGACGATCCACCACCCTCAGGAAGCCGACCCGGCCAACCCCGAGTACCACTACGGCCTGATGAACCGCGACACCAGCGCCAAGCCCTCGCTGCTCGCCTTCGCGACCGCCGCCCGGGTCCTGGACGAGGCCGAGTTCGTCCGGCATCTCGCCTTCACGGACAAGGACATCAAGGGGCTCCTCTTCACCACTCCCGGCGGACCGGTGTCGATCATTTGGAGCCGCAAGGACGGCTACATCCTCAACTCCGTGCACGGCGAGGATCCTTGGTACGCGTCGCCGGAGCCCTGGGTCGACACCTGGACGACCAGGACCGCGGTCGTGGCCCATTCGGGGACGGTCAACGGAACGGTGCGGGAGCTGAACTGCATCGGCCAGGAACGCTCCCTGAAAGCCTCCGGCGGCAAGATCACCCTCACTCTCGACGGCGCCCCGCGCATCTACTACGGTCTCGCCGCCAACCCCGACTGGAAGTAAGTGACGTACGACATGAGGAATGAAACCGCACGGCACGACATCACCGTCGTCGGCGGCGGCCTGGCCGGGGCCTGCGCGGCGATCGCCGCGGCCCGGCTCGGCCGGAGCGTCGCGCTGATCAACAACAGGCCGGTACTCGGCGGCAACGCGAGCAGCGAGGTCCGGGTCTGGGTGTGCGGCGCGACCGGCCACGGCAAGAATCACCATGCCCGTGAGGGCGGCATCATGGGCGAGTTGCTCGTGGAGAACCAGTTCCGTAACCCGGACGGGAACCCCTACTACTGGGATGCCGTGGTCCTGGACGCCGTACGCGCAGAGCCCGGCATCACCCTCTACCTCAACACCGACGTGCGCGAGGTCGACGCCGAGGGCCCGGACGAGGCCCGGCGGATCACCTCGGTGACCGGCTGGATGATGGGTTCGGAGCGAAGGATTCGTTTCGAGAGCTCGCTCTTCCTCGACTGCACGGGAGACGGCCTGATCGGCCACCTGGCGGGCGCCCACCACCGCATCGGCCGGGAATCCCGGGCCGAGTACGACGAGGCATGGGCCCCGGAGACGGCCGACGACATCACCCTGGGCTCAACCCTCCTCTTCTATACGAAGGATGCCGGCCACCCCGTCAAATTCGTGCCGCCGAACTTCGCCAAGGACATCACCCGGACCTCCATCCCGCAGCGCCGCATCATCAAGGCGGGCGACAACGGCTGCGCGTACTGGTGGATCGAGTTCGGCGGCGAGCTCGACACCGTCCACGACAACGAACGCATCCGCGACGAGCTGTGGTCGGTGATCCACGGCATCTGGGACCACATCAAGAACTCCGGCGAGTTCGACGCGGCCAACATGACCCTGGAGTGGGTGGGCTCGGTCCCCGGCAAACGGGAGTACCGGCGCTTCCTCGGCGACTACGTCCTGCACCAGGGCGACATCCTCGGCCAGACCGAATTCGCCGACCGGGTCGCTTTCGGCGGCTGGTCGATCGACCTGCATCCGCCGCAGGGCATGTATGCCACCGATGCAGGTGCCAAACAGCTCTACGCGGACGGCATTTACCACATTCCGTACCGCAGCCTCTACTCGGTGAACACCGAGAACCTGCTCTTCGCCGGGCGCAACATCTCCGCCAGCCATGTTGCCTTCGGCTCGACCCGCGTCATGGCGACCTGCGCCACGATCGGCCAGGCGGCCGGCACGGCGGCGGCACTCTGCGCCACCGGGGATGTCACCCCGCGCGCACTCCCCGTACCCGAGCTGCACAGGGCGCTGCTGCGCCAGGATGCCTCGCTCATCGGCCTCGCCTCGACGGACCCGGAGGACCTGGCCCTGCGGGCGACGGCCACGGCCTCATCCACTGTGAGCGGCTTGGCAGTCGAGGACCCCGATGAGCGATGGCCGCTCGCGGTGGACGCCGGACTCGTCCTCCCCGCGGACCCTGGCCTCTCAGGGGTGGAACTGCTCGTCGACGCCGACCGCGACACCGAGATCGTGATCGATCTGTACGACCCCGAACTCGGCCAGAACTACGTCCCGCGCCGCCTCGTCACCTCCACCACCCTGCCCGTCACCGCCGGTGCCCGGCAGTGGCTCAAGACGGGCCTGGACTGGTCTCCCGAAACCCCGCGCAACGCCTTCCTGGTCGTCCGCGCCAACGACGCCCTCGCCCTGCACCGTTCCGACCGCCCGACCCCCGGCGTCCTGTGCTTCACGCGCGTCCCGCCGCGCCCGTCGGACGAATCGCCGCAGTTGCTGCGCGAGTGGACGGACACGGGCCTGCTGCGCCGCACATTCTGCCTGCGCACGGGAGAGACCGCGGCCTACTCCCCCGCCAAGGCCATCGACGGCTACGCCCGCCCGTACGCGGGACCCCACATGTGGGTCTCCGCACCACTGGCGGACGTTCCTTCCCCCTGGCTCGAGTTGGCCTGGCCCGAACCGGTCGACCTGGGCCGGATCGAGGTCATCGCCGACGACGACGTCAACGAGGACCTGATCAACTTGCACCACCACCGCACGCCCTTCGACACCCTCCCCACCCTCCTTCGCGACTACCGCGTCGAGGCACTGGATACTGACGGCAGCTGGCGCGTCATCGCCCGTGCGGCGCAGAATCGGCGGCGCCGCGAGGCGCACACGCCGGCGGAGCCGCTCACCACATCGGCGATCCGGGTCGTCGTCGAAGCCACCAACGGGGCGGCGTCGGCGCACATCGTCGCCGTGCGCGCCTACGAGTAGAAACACCGAAGCAGGAGAGTGACTGGATGGTCGGCAGAGCGATGGTCACCGGGGCCGCCGGGCGGATCGGGCGAGCAGTCCTCGCGCTGCTCGCCGAGCGCGGGATCGAGGTGAACGCCTTGGTCCTCGATGATCCCGGCGATCTCGCGGCGCGCCTGGTCGTGACCGGCGACGCCGCCGACGCGAAGACGGTGCAGGCGGCTCTGGAGGGCGCCGACGCGGTCATCCACCTGGCGGCGATCCCGACTCCCGAGCGCAACACCGCATGTGAGGTTTTCGCGGGCAACAGCCTCTCCACCTTCACCGTCCTGGAGGAGGCCGGCCGGGCCGGGATCCGGCATGCGGCGGTGGCTAGCTCATGGGGTGTCACGGGCCTGCCCTGGACGGACGTCGAGGATCCGCATCCGTCGTATGCACCGGTCGATGAGGCGATGGCCTCCCAGGTGGCCGACCCCTACGGCCTCTCCAAACAGGTCGACGAGCTGACAGCGCAGATGATGGCGCGGCGGCACGGGATGAGCGTGGTGTGCCTGCGCTATCCGTACGTGGGCGGATTCGAGGAACGGCTGCACGCGCACGCCGCCCGGCTCACGGCCGACCCGGCCGCGGGGGCCAGGGACCTGTGGACGTACCTCGAGGTCCATGACGCGGCGAGGGCCGCGCTGCTGGCCTTGGACGTACCCGGCCGTGCGGCGCACGCGGTATACCTCTGCGCCCCCGAGATCATCGTGCCCTACCCGACGGAGGAGCTGCTGCGCCGCTATCACCCCACCACCGTGCTGCGGCGCCCGCTGCCGGGTCGCGCGGCGCCGGTCGACACCTCGGCCGCGCGCAGGCTGCTCGGGTTCAGGGCACGGAATCTTCTCGGTCACGGGGCGATTACCCCGAGTTGAGATCATGACGGCCGCCGAGCCGCCGCGGAACGGGAGAGAACAGGCCGTTTCCCGAGGCCGAGTGAGGTAACTGCCTCGGAGCTATCCAAGGAACGACAACCGCACCTGGCGGCTGTGATTCGAGATGTTCGTGTCCACCAGACACACCGACTGCCACGTCCCCAGTTCCAGTCGGCCCCCGATCACCGGCAGTGTTGCGTGCGGTGCCACCAGGGCGGGGAGTACGTGGTCGCGGCCGTGGCCGGGGCTGCCGTGGCGGTGTTGCCAGCGGTCGTCGGCGGGCAGCAGGACATGGAGGGCGGCCAGGAGGTCGGCGTCGCTGCCCGACCCGGTTTCCAGGATGGCGATGCCGGCGGTTGCGTGCGGAACGAAGAGGTTGAGCAGGCCGTCCCTGCCGACGGCTGTCCGGTCGAGGAACTCTTCGCAGTCATGCGTCAGGTCGGTGACGGTCTCCGACGCTCCGGTGGCGATGCGCAGGACGCTGGTGGTGAAGGCATGGGGCATCCCCCCATCCTCTCGCCCGTGCCGCGAGATCGCGCGTCCACGTGCCGAGACACCATTGACCACCTCAGTCATGGATGGCCACGTCCGACGCCGTGTTCCGTTCAGCCGAGCTCACTTCGCGCGGTCATATCGACCTGCTGGGGGTGGCTTCGGCCGAGTGTCGCCGCGGCTGCTGACGTCCTTTGAGCGCATGTCCCACCCGGTGGCCGAGCACTCCGGTCCCGTGTTCAAGCCGCCGTACGCAACTTTCCAGCGCCCCTGTGCGCGAGCATCGTGGCCGATCGCGGGAAGTTCCTCGCCTGCGAAGAAGTTAGTAGAAGCGTGAACAACTTCAGGGCGGTCGCAGCGGACACGGTCGATGTCGTCGTGATAGGCGCCGGGCAGGCAGGACTGTCCGGCGCCTACCATCTGCGGCGCGCCGGCCTGGAGCCCGACCGTGACTTCGTCGTGCTCGACCATGCCCCGCACCCCGGTGGCGCCTGGCAGTTCCGTTGGCCCTCACTGACGTACGGCAAAGTGCACGGCATGCACGCACTGCCCGGCATGGAACTCGCCGGAGCCGACGACAGCCGCCCCTCCTCCGAAGTGATCGGTGCCTACTTCGACACCTACGAGCACACCTTCGACCTGCGGGTTCACCGGCCGGTTGACGTGAGCGCCGTGCGTGAGGGCGGCGGCGGACGGCTGCTCGTCGAAACGTCCGAGGGCACCTACGCCACCCGTGCCCTGCTCAACGCGACCGGCACCTGGGACAAGCCGTTCTGGCCGCGCTACCCGGGACAGGAGAGCTTCCGGGGACGGCAGTTGCACACCGTGAACTACCCCGGGCCCGCAGAGTTCACCGGGAAGCGCGTGGTGGTGGTCGGTGGCGGCGCCTCCGGTACGCAGCATCTGATGGAGATCGCCGAGGTGGCGTCCGAGACGTACTGGGTGACGCGTCGGCCGCCGGTCTTCCGGGAAGGGCCGTTCGGCGCGGACCAGGGGCGGGCGGCTGTGGCGATGGTGGAGGACCGGGTACGGCGCGGACTGCCGCCGCAGAGTGTCGTGAGTGTGACCGGGCTTCCGCTCACCGACGCGGTCCGGCGTGCCCGCGAGGAGGGGGTGCTCGACCGGCTGCCGATGTTCGACCGGATCACGCCGACCGGAGTCGCCTGGGACGGAGGCCGTGCGGTCGAGGCGGACGTCATCCTCTGGGCGACCGGGTTCCGGGCCGCCATCGACCATCTCGCGCCGCTGAAACTGCGCGAGCCGGGCGGCGGCATCCGGGTCGAGGGCACCCAGGCGGTACGGGACCCCCGCATCCATCTCGTCGGGTACGGACCGTCCGCCAGCACGATCGGCGCCAACCGGGCCGGACGGGCCGCAGTGCGCGCGATCACACAGTTGCTGCACGAGACCGACTCCGAAGCGGAGGCGGAGGCGGGGCCGCAGACAACGGCAGAGACGGGGACGGGCACACGGGCGGGGACGGGGACGGGCGAGGATCTCGTGTCCGTCGCAATGTGACAGTGCGGGCGCTCAGCCGCCGGATGCGCTGCGGCGGTTTCGGTTGAACTCCTCCACGTTTCTCTGCTGTTCCGTATAGCTACTGGTGAGGCGCGTTTCTCGCGGTGCCACCGTGACGAAGTACAGCCACGGTCCGGGCGTGGGGGAGATTGCCGCCGTCTTGTACACCGAGACGCCATTGCGCCGCGCGCCCGCGGTGATGTGGTCCGCGCCGAATCGCCCGACCGCCGTGTCGGCCATGTGCCTGAGCAGGCTCTGCGGGGTGGCGTCGGAGGTGATGGGGTACGTCGCCGGGAAGAGGTAGCCCTCGGGATTGCCCTCCGCCGGACGACAGGCCCACGCCTCACGAACAGAACACACGAACAAGGGATCGGATGTTCGCTAGAACGCGTGATCGTTGCGCTATTCGTTGCTCAACACCCCTGCGGCAGATGATGATTACAGGGCGCAAGCGAAGGGCTGCAGACCGCGACTGCGCTGTCCCACAGATGCACCATGTACAAGGAGAAACACCAGATGAACATCATCACCAACCTGCTCGCCGGCATCGTCCACTTCGTGGGTTGGCTCGTCTGACCATTGCTTCACCCGGCGCCGTCGCTCCCCGTCCCACGGGAGCGGCGGCGTCGCCGTCTGTGGGGCCGCCTCGGCGGGGGCCGCACCCGGCCCCGCCGGTCAGCTCGTCACGGGCGCCAGTTGGGTATCGCGCCGGACCAGGGCGGCGTAGCGGCCGTCCTGTTGGAGGAGTTCGTCATGGCTGCCGCGCTCGACGGTTCGGCCACCGTCCAGAACGACGATCTGGTCGGCGTCGCGGACGGTGGAGAGCCGGTGCGCGATGGTGATGGTGGTGCGCCCCTCGGAGAGCGCGTCGATCGCTTCCTGCACGGCGAATTCCGTACGGGTGTCGAGGGCGCTCGTCGCCTCGTCGAGCACCAGGACGGGCGGATCGCGCAGGATCGTGCGCGCGATGGCCAGGCGCTGTTTCTCGCCTCCCGAGAAGCGGTAGCCACGCTCACCGACCATGGTGTCGTACCCATCGGGGAGTGAGGCGATGTGATCGTGAATCTGCGCCGCACGGGAAGCCGCCTCGATTTCGGCGTCGGTCGCGTCCGGCTTGGCGAAGCGCAGGTTGTCGGCGACCGAGGCATGGAAGAGATAGGTCTCCTGGGAGACCACACCGACGGCCCGCGCCAGGGTGTCGAAGTCCAGATCCCGTACGTCGACACCGTCGAGCGTGACCCGGCCGCCGGTGACGTCGTAGAGCCTGGGCACCAGATAGCTGAGTGTGGACTTGCCGGACCCGGTGGGACCGACGATCGCCAGGCTGCCGCCGGCCGGCACGGTCACATCGATGCCGCTGAGGGTCGGGGCACTCTTCTTGTCGTAGCTGAAATCGACGTCCTCGAAGCGGATCTCACCGCGAATCTGCTCCAGCCGGACGGGGTCCTCGGGCTCGGTGATGTCCACTTCGAGGTCGAGGTACTCGAAGATCCGCTGGAAGAGCGCGAGGGACGTCTGCATCTGCACGCCGGTGGAGAGCAGGCTCACGGCGGGCCGGAAGAGCCCCTGCTGGAGGGAGACGAAGGCGACGAGCGTGCCGATGGAGACGGCGGGGCCGCCGGACTGCAGGGCGAGGCCCGCCGCCCAGTAGATGACCGCGGGCATGGCGGCCATGACGATGCCGATCGTCGACATCCGCCACCGCCCGGCCATGCTGGAGCGCACTTCGAGGTCGACCAGTCTCTCGGACTCCTCCTCGAAGCCCTTGGTGAGGGAGTCCGCCCGGCCCATCGTCCGGCCGAGCAGGATGCCGCTGACGGAGAGCGACTCGGTGACCGTGGCCGCCATGGCCGCCATCTGCTTCTGACGCCGGGTGGTGATCTTCTTGCGCTCACGGCCGACCCGGCGGCTGATCCAGACGAAGACCGGCAGCAGGAGGAGCGAGACGAGGGTGAGCCGCCAGTCGAGCGCCAGCATGGCGACGACCGTGGCGACGACGGCGGTGAGGTTGGAGACCAGTGACGTCGCGGTGGAGGTGACGGTCGCCTGCATGCCGCCGATGTCGTTGGCGATGCGGGACTGCACTTCGCCGGTGCGGGTCCTGGTGAAGAACGCGAGCGGCATCCGTTGCAGCTGGGCGTAGACGGCGGTGCGCAGATCGTGCATGACGCGCTGGCCGACCGTGGTGGAGATGAGGGTCTGCAGGACGCCGAAGACGCTGTTCATCACGGCGGTGAGGATCATGCCGAGGGCGAGCAGCGACAGCAGTCCCGTACGCCCCTGCGGGATGGCGGTGTCCAGGATTTCGCGCAGCAGGAACGGCGAGGCGACCGACACCAGCGACGAGGCGCCGACCAGCAGCCCGACCAGGGCGAGCCGGCCTCGGTAGGGATGAAAGAGGCGCAGGATGCGGCGCAGCTCGGCGGGTGGGCTGCTCCCGTCCCGGGGCGGGGGTGTCCAGGTGATTTCGTCGGGTTTCATGGGCTCCTTCGTCGGGCGTGCGGCAACTCGTCGATTCGTTCGACAACTTCGATAACTTCGATAACTTCGATAACTTCGACAACTCGGCGGACATACGACAACTGCGACAATTCGGCCCCGGGTCCGGGGACTCGAATTTTGAGAGCATAGCTCATTGTTACCTATACTCACAATGCACAAGGTCCTGATATTGTTCCACCATGGACTCCTCCGACGCCGATGGCGTGCTCGCCGAGCAGTTGCTGCGGGTGACCCGCAGGCTCCAGCGGATTCAGAGCCGCCAGCTGGAACCGATCGGCATCACTCCCGCGCAGTTCCGGCTTCTGCGCACCGTCGCGCATTACGACGGGCCGCCGCGGATGGCCGACCTCGCTCAGCGGCTGGACGTCGTCCCGCGTGCCGTGACCAGCCTGGTCGACGGCCTGGAGGCGAGCGGCCGGGTGCGCCGCGCGCCCGATCCGGACAGCCGCCGGGTGGTCCGCATCGAGATCACCGAGGAGGGTCTCGCCACCCTCCGGTCGCTGCGCGACGCGCGCCGGGCCGCCGCGGAGGAGATCCTGTCCCCATTGACCGCCGACCAGCGCGAGGTGCTCGGCGGGCTGTTGTCCGCCCTGGTCAACGGGATGCCCGAGCGTCACTGCTAAACCTGTAGGCAGACACGTTCACCCGATGGGCGCCGCGTGCGCGCCGTACCGAACAAGAACAGACAAGTACAGAACCGCCGAGGAGAGCTCGACATGCCACTGCTGGAGCCGAAGCCGGAAGCACTCCGCCCTGGTGCGGTGCGCACCCCGTCCCCGGACCGGGTCCCGGACCGGCAGGCTCCGGGGACGCCCGGACCGCTGCGCCGCGAGCTGACCGACCTGCTGGGCCCGGAGAAGGTGCTGTGGAAGGTCTCCGACCTGGTGAAGTACGCCTCCGACGCCAGTCCCTACCGGTTCGTCCCCCAGGTCGTCGTGGTCCCGGAGGACATCGGCGACATCTCGGCGATCCTGTCGTACGCACACGGAAAGGGCCGCGAGGTCGTCTTCCGGGCGGCCGGCACCAGTCTGAACGGCCAGGCACAGGGCGAGGACATCCTCGTCGACGTACGCCACCACTGGGCGGGCATCGAGGTCCTGGGCGGCGGCGCTCGGGCCCGCATCCGGCCGGGGACGACGGTCCTGCGGGCCAACGCCGCCCTCGCCCGGCACGGCCGGCTGCTGGGTCCCGATCCGGCCAGCGCCATCGCGTGCACGATCGGCGGAGTCGTCGCCAACAACGCCTCCGGAATGACCGCGGGGACGACCCGCAATTCGTACCGCACCGTCTCCTCCCTCACCTTCGTGCTGCCGAGCGGCACGGTCGTCGACACCGGCGCCCCCACGGCGGACGAGGACCTGGCCCGTGCCGAGCCGCGGCTGTGCGAGGGACTGCTGGCGCTGAAGGCGGAAATCGAGGCGGATGCCGAGCTCACCGCCCGGATCCGCGCCAAGTACGAGATCAAGAACACCAACGGCTACCGGCTCGACGCCTTCCTGGACGGCTCGACGCCCGTACAGATCCTGCGCGGCCTGATGGTCGGCTCCGAGGGCACCTTCGGCTTCATCTCCGAGGTCGTCTTCGACACCCTGCCGCTGGACCGGCGCATCACCACGGCCCTGCTGTTCTTCCCCTCGCTGACCGCGGCGGCGGCCGCCGTGCCCCGCTTCAACGAGGCGGGGGCGATCGCCGTCGAACTGATGGACGGCAATACGCTGCGCGCGTCAGTGAGCGTCCAGGGCGTGCCCGCGGACTGGGCCGAGCTGCCCAAGGAGACCGCGGCGCTGCTGGTGGAGTTCCGGGCGCCGGACGGGGCCGGCCAGGAGGCGTACGAACGGGCGGCGGCGGCCGTCGTCGACGGGCTCGACCTGGTTGCCCCCGTGGCGTCGGTGACCAATGAGTTCACCCGCGACGCCAAGGTCATCTCCGGCTACTGGAAGGCCCGCAAGGCGTTCGTCACCGCGGTCGGCGGCTCCCGGCCCTCGGGCACGACACTGATCACCGAGGACTTCGCGGTGCCGCCCTCCCGGCTGGCCGACGCCTGCGAGGCCCTGCTCGGGCTCCAGGCGGAGCACGGCTTCGACGCCGCCGTCGCCGGTCACGCGGCGCACGGCAATCTGCACTTCCTGCTCGCCTTCGATGCCGCGAAGCCGTCCGACGTCGACCGCTACGCCGCTTTCATGGACGACTTCTGCCGGCTGACGGTGGACCGCTTCGACGGCTCCCTGAAGGCGGAGCACGCCACCGGCCGCAATATCGCCCCCTTCCTGGAGCTGGAGTGGGGTCCGAAGGCGACCGAGCTGATGTGGCGCACGAAGCAGATCATCGATCCCGACGGGGTCCTGGCCCCCCGCGTGGTCCTCGACCGCGACCCGAAGGCCCATCTGCGCGGGCTGAAGACCATTCCCAAGGTCGAGCTCATCGCCGACCCCTGCATCGAGTGCGGTTTCTGCGAGCCCACCTGCCCCAGCCACGACCTGACCACCTCGCCGCGCCAACGGATCGTGCTCCGCCGCGAGATGATGCGGCAGTCCGGCGGCTCCCCGGTGGAGGCGCAGTTGCTCGACGCGTACGGCTACGACGCCGTCGACACCTGCGCGGGCGACTCGACCTGCAAGCTCGCCTGCCCGGTCGGCATCGACACCGGGGCCATGATGAAGGACTTCCGGCACCAGCGGCACTCGCCCCGAGAGGAGCGGATCGCGGCGCTCACCGCGAAGAACTTCAAGGCGGTGGAGGCGGCGGCCCGGCTCGCGGTCGCCGCGGCCGACCGGATCGGCGACCGGATCGGCGACGGGCCGCTGGAAACGATCACCGGGCTCGCCCGTAAGGCCGTACGCCCCGATCTGGTGCCCGAGTGGCTGCCCGAGATCCCCGGTGCCGCCGCCCGCAAACTGCCTCGCACCTCCCGTGTCGGGGCGAGCGCCGTCTACTACCCGGCGTGTGTGAACCGTATCTTCGGCGGGCCCGAGGGCCATCGCGGCCCGTCGCTGCCGCAGGCGGTCGTCGCCGTCTCCGCCCGCGCCGGAAAGCCGGTGTGGATCCCGGACGATGTCGCGGGGACCTGCTGCGCCACGATCTGGCACTCCAAGGGATACGACGCGGGCAACACCGTGATGGCCAACCGCATCGTGGAGGCGGCCTGGGGCTGGACGGCGGGCGGAAAGCTGCCGCTGGTCGTCGACGCCTCGTCGTGCACCCTGGGCATCGCCCATGAGGTGGTGCCCTATCTCACCGACGAGAACCGGGAGTTGCACCGGGAGCTGACCATTGTCGACTCCCTGGTCTGGGCGGCCGACGAACTGCTTCCCGAGCTGACGGTCCTCCGCAAAATCGGTTCGGCGGTCCTGCATCCGACGTGTTCCATGCAGCATCTGGACGACGTGGAGCAACTGCGTACGGTCGCGGAGGCCTGCGCGGAAGAGGTCGTGGTCCCTGACGACGCCGGGTGCTGCGCCTTCGCGGGTGACCGCGGCATGCTGCACAAGGAGCTGACGGCCTCCGCTACGGCGAAGGAGGCCGCCGAGGTGAACGCGCGGGAGTACGACGCGCATCTCTCCGCCAACCGGATGTGCGAGATCGGAATGGACCGGGCCACGGGGCGCTCGTACTACTCGGTGCTGCTGGAGCTGGAACGGGCGACGCGGCCGGGGGCCGTCGTGCGCTGATCTCCGGGACCGTCCGGGGGCTGTCCCGTCCTCGGCCGCCCGACGGTACCGGTCGTCCCGCCCCGGACCGTCAACCCCTGTACTCGATCGCCGGGCGGGCTCGGATTCCGAGCCCGCCCGGCTTTTGCATGGCCACGAAAGTCCATGGTTTCGAAGCGGGAGTCCAATCACTCCCCTTGCGCATCAGCAGCACCAACTACCAAGGTCCTTCACGAGCTTCATTCAACAGCCGCGCACGTCAGACCCCCCTTCTGGAGGATCGATGAACGACGCAGCACAGCCGAACGACGGTACGCAGGACAGCGGCGAAGGATCGTTGAGCCGCCGCTCGGTCCTGTGGACGACCGCCTCAGTGGCCGGTGCCGGGCTCGCCCTCGGCGGTCTCGGCAGCGGCACAGCAGCCGCCGCAACCCCCACCCGCAGCCCGGAGGCCGCTACCGCGGAACAGCTGGATCGGGCGGCCGTCCCGAAGCGCCAGGGGCGCACCATGGTGGGAGTGCCGTTCGACCGGCGTTCCACCGTACGGGTCGGGCTGGTCGGCCTCGGCAACCGCGGTGGCAGCATGATCGATCTCTTCCTCGCCGTCAGCGGCGTACAGGTCGTCGCCGTCTGTGATCCGGTCCGGGCCAAGGCGGAACGGGCGGCCGCGAAGGTGACCGCAGCGGGTCAGCCGGCGCCCGCCGTCTACACCAATGGCGAGGACGACTACGAGAATCTCTGCAAGCGCGGGGACATCGACTTCGTCTACGTGGCTACGCCCTGGGACTTCCACTTCGAGATGGCGAAGACCGCCCTGCTGAACGGCAAGCACGTCGGCGTGGAGTGTCCCCTCGCTCTCCAGCTCGACCAGCTGTGGGAGTTGGTCGATCTCTCCGAGCGCACCAGACGCCACTGCATGCAGCTGGAGAACTGCTGTTACGGGCAGAACGAATTGCGGGTGCTGCGCATGGCGCATGCCGGCCTGTTCGGCGACCTCCTGCACGGCGCGGGCGCGTACAACCACGATCTGCGCGGCCTGATGTTCGACCCGGGGTACTACGAAGGGCCCTGGCGCAGGCTGTGGCACACCAGGCTGCGTGGCGACCTCTACCCCAACCACGGCTTCGGCCCGGTCGCCAACTACATGGACATCAACCGTGGCGACCGTGCGGTGAGCATCACCAGTGTGGGATCCCCGTCCCTCGGACTCGCCGAGTACCGCGAGAAGCACATGCCCGCCGGTGATCCGAGCTGGAAGGAAACCTACGTCGAGAGCGACCGGACGATCAGTCTCGTCCAGACCGCCAAGGGGCGGGTGATCCGGCTGGAGCACGATGTGTCGACGCCGCATCCGTACTCGCGCATCAACAGCCTGGGCGGTACGAAGGGGGTCTTCGAGGATTATCCGGCCCGTATCTACATCGAGCCCGACCACACCGACGACAACTGGGGTGACTTCTCGAAGTACACGCAGTGGGACCACTGGCTGTGGAAGAAACACGCCAACCCGCCCGGCGGTCACGGCGGCATGGACTACATGCTGGTGTTCCGGCTGATGCAGTGCATGCGGCTCGGGCTCGTCCCCGACTTCGATGTGTACGACGCGGCGACGTGGACGTCGCCCGTGCCGCTCAGCCATCTGTCCATCAAGGCGAAGGGCGCGCCGCAGCAGATCCCGGACTTCACGCGCGGTGAGTGGAAGAAGGCCCGCTCCGGCATGGACTCGGAGGATCCGGAGGGTCCGGAGAAGGCCTGACCGGCCGACGCGACGGAGTGCGGGGCCCGGCCCCGGCCGGGCTCGACCGGGCCGGGCCGAGCCCCGCAGCGCCTTCCCCTCCCGCCCGCATCACGACCATGGCGCGATGCGGGCCGTTCGAGGGGAAAATCGATTGCTCCGACGGGCCCTGCGGGGTGAACCTGGCACGGTTTGAGGCATTCACCGGACAAACCGACACACCGAACCATGGGACGTCATGCAGATTCGCGATCTTCCGTACTCGGATCCTGGCGATCCCGATGTCAGGTCGGGCCCACGCTTCCTGCTCTGGCTCGGTCGCAATCAGCTCCGCGGCCAGCTCAAGTCCATGTCCTGGGGCCTGTTGCACCAGTGCTCCCTGGCCGGACTGCCACCTGCCGTCGGCTTCGCCGTGCAGGCCGTCGTCGACCGTTCCGGCAGCCGGCTCGCCTGGTCGGGCGGCCTGATCGCGGTCCTGGGCGTGCTGATCGCGCTGGGCGACACCATGCTCCACCGGACCGCCGTCACCAACTGGATCACCGCCGCCGCGCGCGTTCAGCAACTGCTGGCCCGTAAGACCGCGGAGCTCGGCTCGGCGCTGACCCGCCGGGTCGCCGCGGGCGAGGTCGTCGCGGTCTCCACCGGCGACGTCGAGAAGATCGGCTGGTTCGTCGAGGCGCTCTCCCGTTTCGCCTCGGCCGCTGCCGCCCTGGTGCTGATCTGCGTGGGGCTCATCCTCTATCTGCCGTCGCTGGGCATCCTGGTGACGCTCGCCATGCCGTTGCTGGCTCTGGCGGTGCTGCCGCTGCTCCCCCGGGCGACCCGGCGCGCCGACCTCCAGCGCGAGAAGGCGGGCAAGGCCACCGAGCTGGCCTCGGACACCGTCGCCGGGTTGCGGGTGCTACGCGGGATCGGCGGCGAGGAGTTGTTCCTCGGCCGCTACCGGCGCGCCTCCCAGGAGGTCCGCAAGGCCGCGGTGCGCAGTGCGCGGATGTGGTCGCTGATCTCGGCGATCCAGGTGCTCCTGCCGGGCGTGCTGCTCATCTCGCTGGTCGTGTACGGGGCGACGCTGGCGCAAGACGGCCGGATCGAGGTCGGTCAGCTGGTCACGGTGTACAGCGCGGCGACGCTGTTGCTGTTCCCGCTGCGCCACTTCGAGGAGATCGCGATGGCGTACTCCTTCTCCCGGCCCTCCGCCAAACGCGCGGTCCGGGTGCTCTCGCTGCACCGCACGGCCCAGCCCTCGACCCTCGAGGCCACACCGGCCGGCGATCTGTACGACCCGGTCACCGGGCTGATGGCTCCGGCGGGCCTGTTCACCGCGGTGGTCTGCGGCGATCCGGACGCGGCGGGCCGGCTGGCCGAACGGCTGGGCGGACATGCCCACCAGGACGCGGGCGCGGACGAGGGCACCGACGGGAACGCGGCGAAGGACTCGTCGGGCGGGGCGGAGAGCGGCGGGCGCGCCTCCACGGACACCGTCGACGCGGAGCCGAAGCTCCCGTCCGTCCTGCTCGGTGGCGTACCGCTGGACGAACTCCCGCTGGACTCCGCCCGGACGGCGGTGCTGGTCCAGGACAAGGACCCGGTCCTGCTCTCCGGCACACTGCGCGAGCTGCTCGGTGTTCCGTCGTCGGGACGGGTGTCCGCCGCGGACGCGCTGTCCGCCGCCCAGTGCGGTGATGTGCTGGACTCGTTGGCGCAGGCGTCCGTCGGCACGGACGGCGACCCGATGACGACACGCATCACCGAACGCGGGCGTTCTCTCTCGGGTGGTCAGCGCCAGCGGCTCGCCCTGGCCCGCTCCCTGGTGACCGACCCGGAGGTGCTGATTCTCGACGAACCGACGTCCGCCGTCGACTCGCACACGGAGGCCCGGGTCGCCGCCGGATTCAAGGCGCTGCGCCAGGGCCGTACCACCGTGGCGTTCGCTTCGTCGCCGCTGTTGCTCGATCTGGCCGACCGGGTGGTGCTGGTGCACGGGGGGACGGTCGTCGCTGTCGGCGCACACCGGGAACTGCTGCGTTCGGACCCTCGTTACCGGGCGGTCGTGACGCGCGAGACGGACGAAGAGATCGCTGTCCCGGCGGCTCAGGACAGACTCAGGACGATCGAGGAAATCGAGGAACGGGCATGATCGGCGTCGCAGAACCGGCGTACGACCCGGCCGCACCGGAGTCGGCGACCACCCTGCCGGTCGGTTCCCCCGCCACCGTGCGCAGCTATGTGCGGGAGCTGCTGGGGCGCCACCGCAGGCCGTTCGCCGTGCTGGTCTCGTTCAACGCCATCGCGGTGATCGCCTCGATCGCCGGCCCGTATTTGCTGGGCGGACTGGTCGAGGACCTCTCCGACGGTGTCACCGACCTCCATCTGGAGCGCACCGCCGGGGTGTTCGCCCTCGCGCTGATCGTGCAGACGGTGTTCACCCGGATGATGCGTCTGCGCAGCGCGATGCTCGGCGAGGAGATGCTGGCCGACCTGCGCGAGGACTTCCTCGTACGGTCGGTGGGGCTGCCACCGGGCGTGCTGGAGCGGGCCGGGACGGGTGATCTGCTCTCCAGGATCACCACGGACATCGACCGGCTGGCCAACGCGATGCGCGAGGCCGTGCCGCAACTGGCGATCGGCGTGGTGTGGGCGGGGCTGTTGCTGACCGCGCTCACCGCGACGGCTCCGCCGCTGGCGCTCTCGGTGCTGGTCGCCCTGCCGGTCCTGATCATCGGCTGTCGCTGGTACTTCAAACGGGCTCCGTCCGCGTACCGTTCGGAGGCCGCCGGATACGCCGCGGTCGCGGCGGTGCTCGCGGAGACCGTGGACGCCGGGCGGACCGTGGAGGCGCATCGTCTGGGTGCGCGCCGGGTGGCGCTGTCGGACACGCGTATCCGGCAATGGACCGCCTGGGAACGGTACACACTCTTCCTCCGTTCGGTGCTCTTCCCGGTCATCAACGCCACCTATGTGACGGTTCTCGGCACGGTGCTGATGCTCGGCGGCTGGTTCGTCATCGAGGGCTGGCTGACTGTGGGTCAGTTGACGACGGGGGCGCTGCTGGCGCAGATGATGGTCGATCCGATCGGCCTGATCCTGCGCTGGTACGACGAGTTGCAGGTCGCTCAGGTGTCGCTGGCCCGGCTGGTCGGCGTGCGGGACATCGAACCGGACGCGGGCGACGCGGAGGTGGTCCCGGACGGCCGGGACGTACGGGCCGACGAGGTGCGCTTCGGCTACCGCGCCGGGGTGGACGTTCTGCACCGGGTGTCGTTGGACGTGGCACCGGGCACACGCCTCGCGCTGGTCGGCCCGTCCGGGGCCGGCAAGTCCACGCTGGGCCGCCTGCTGGCCGGGATCTACGCGCCGCGCACAGGTGAAGTGACGCTCGGTGGCGCGGAGTTGTCGCGAATGAAGGCGGAGTACGTACGTACGCATGTGGCACTGGTCAACCAGGAGCACCATGTGTTCGTGGGGTCGCTGCGGGACAACCTCCTGCTGGCCCGGGCCGGTGCCGAGGACGCCGAGCTGTGGGCGTCGCTCGCGGCGGTCGACGCGGACGGCTGGGCGCGGGCACTGGAGGAGGGGCTGGACTGCGAGGTGGGCTCCGGCGGTCTGGCGCTGACGCCGGCTCAGGCCCAGCAGATCGCACTGGCCCGGCTGGTCCTGGCCGATCCGCACACCTTGGTGCTGGACGAGGCGACGTCGCTGCTGGACCCGCGGGCCGCCCGGCACCTGGAGCGGTCGCTGGCCCGGGTGCTGGACGGCCGTACGGTCGTGGCGATCGCCCACCGGCTGCACACCGCGCACGACGCGGATGTGATCGCGGTCGTCGAGAGCGGCCGGATCAGTGAACTGGGCAGCCATGACGAGCTGGTGGCGGCGGACGGGGCCTACGCGGCGCTGTGGCGGTCCTGGCACGGCTGAGACACGATCCTGTCGGGTGCTCCGGGGTGTGGGCCGAATCGGCCGCAACCGGACCGGTGCCGGTTCCGCCGCACCAGGCGGCCCCTCAGAGCCTGTCGGGTGACCTCTGATCGGGCGGCCACGCCCCTGGGCACGCACGCTACCCGATCGAAGGTCACCCGACAGGCGCTCAGCCGCGGTGGGAGGCCTGGACGATCCTCGCGACGATCTCCTCCGCGATGGCTTCCATGTCCGCGTCCGCGACGAGGTCCACGTGGCCGTCCGGGTCGGCCGTGAAGACGGTCAGCCCTTCGTCGGTGACCTCGACCGTGCCGCGTTCGGTGGTGTAGAGGTCGGGGCGCAGCAAGGAGAGCACGGTGATCGGGTCGTGCGGGACGCTCCACGGGTCGCCGGTGAAGCCGGTCCAGGCGTCGATCTCGCGGGCGAGCGCGGCACCGTGGGCGCCGGCTTCCCGGATCGCCTCGATGCCGGGCTGTTCGATGCGCAGCCGCGTGGTGATGTCCAGGCCGGTGACGACGGTCCGGATGCCGGAGCCGAACACGATGCGGGCGGCCGTGATGTCGCAGACGATGTTGTGCTCGGCCTCGGCTCCGGGACCGAAGCTGCCGCCCATCAGGCAGAGCGTGCGCACGCCCGCGGCGAAGCGGTCGTCGAGGCGGATCGCGCGGGCGATGTTGGCGAGCGGGGCGATGGCGATGACATCGGTCGCGCCGGGGCGGGCGAGCACGGAGTCGACGAGGAAGCGGTCGGCGGCGACGGTGTCGCGTACCGGCTCGGTCTCCAGGTCGGTGAAGGCCTTGCCCTCGTGTCCGGCCCACCAGACCTCCTTGCCGGAGAGGGTGTCGGTGGCTCCGGGTACGACGGTGAGGTCGTGTCCGGCGAGGGCGCCGAGCCGGTGCGCGAGGCGGGCCCGGAGCAGGGTGTCGCCGTAGACGGTGGTGATGCCGCCGATCCGGGCCTCGGGTGAGCCGAGCAGCACGCCGAGGGCGAGGGCGTCGTCGACATCGCTGCCGATGTCGGTGTCCAGGAGGATGTGGGCGAAGGGCTGAGTCACGGTGTTCCTCGGTTCGTCGGGACGGGTTTCGACGGTCGGGCGGGCGGTTCGGCCTGCGGTCGCTTCGGACCGCTGCCCGCGATCGACTGGGTGAAATACCGCTGTCGCAGAAGGACGACGAGCGGGATGACGGTCAGGACGACGGAGGCGGCGAACACCTGGCCGTGGTCGGCGACCGTCTGCCCCTGGCAGGGTGCCGCACGCGATCGGGCCGAGTTGTCCGTCCGGTTCGGTTCCGACGAGCAGCGGCCACGGGCAGGACTGCCACGGGAAGGCGAGCAGGGTCGGGCCGGCCCCGATCAGAGCTCCTCATACACCTCTCCGGACGTCCGCGCCCGGGTCGAGGACGTCGTACAGCGCCTCGGCTACCAGGCCGACCCGTCGGCACGCGGCCTGCGCACCCAGCGCACCCGCACCCTCGGCCTGGTCGTCCCGGACATCACCAACCCGTTCAACACCTCGATCGCCGCGGGCATGCAGGAGATCGCTCTGCCCCATGAGTACCTGACGGTCGTCTGCGAGGCCCCCATGGACGGCCCGCACCTGCCCGCGGTGATCCGGCAGCTGGTGGCGCGCCGGATCGACGGCCTCGTGATCGGCCGGTACGGCGTCACCCGGCGCGATCTGGAGAAGGTCGTGGCATCGGGGTCGAAGCTGGTACGGCTCGGCGGACGGCTGGAGACGGCGCTCGGCGATGTGGTCAGGGCCGCCGAGACCGAGGGGATGCACGACCTGGTCAGCCATCTGGTGGGCCGCGGCTACCGCCGTATCGCGTTCATCGGCGGCACACCGGGGGTGGAGCCGGGCGAGGAGCGGTTCGCGGGCTACCGCAAGGCACTGGAGTCGGCGGGGCTGCCGGTCCCGAACGAGCTGGTCGTCTGGACCGGGTTCACCCGCGAGGGCGGACGGGCCGGGGCCGCGGCCGTGCTGGACGCGGCGCAGCGCCCGGACGCCGTGGTGTGCGCCAACGACCTGATCGCGATCGGCGCACTGGACACCGCACGGGCCGCCGGACTGCGGGTGCCGCACGACGTGGCGATCACCGGGTACGACGACATCGAGGCGGCCTCACTGGTCTCCCCCGCGCTCACCACCGTGCTCAACCCGGCCCGGGAGATCGGGCGTTCGGCCGCACAGCTGCTGGTCGACCGGCTCGACGGAGACGGCACCGGGACGGCCAGGGAGATCGTGCTGGCCCACCGCCTGGTGCCGCGCGAGTCCGCCTGAGGCCACCGGCGCCGAACGCGGTGGTCAGATGAAGTTCAGCGCCGCCGCCCCGCTCAGTCCCCCGAGCACCATGAAGGCCGGCATCAGCACCTTCAGCTCCACCCAGCTGCCCGCCCGGAACCGCATGCCCTTCGGCGGCCCTATCGGGTACCAGCGCTTGCGGCCCAGCGGGATGGGCCACAGGATCGGGCAGCCGGAGACGGTCAGCGCATCACCGATGTCGTGGACGAGGGCGCCGAGCACGATCGGCAGCCCGAGCCACAGGTACTCCTGGCCGGGGGCGCTGAACAGCCAGTCCGAGCCGTTTCCCGGTTTGTCCAGGACTCCGGCCAGTATCCAGGCGCTGGTCGCGCCGAGCAGCCACACCAGGACGTCACTGGACATCCGGGCGGCCCGCCACAGCAGTCCTTCGACGGCGAGCACCAGGTGGACGAAGAGGATCGCCAGGACCGCCCACCGGCCGCCGATGATCGCCGCGGCGGAGGCCCCGCCGCCGATCAGGACCGCCCACAGCCAGGTGTGCGTCAGGGTCCGGTGACCGCCGTTCCTGCGCGGGTCGCCGGAGCCCCGGGTCGCCTTGTAGACGGCGTGCGAGAGCTTGTCGACGATCTCGCACAGTCCCCGGGAGACCGGCCCGAAGGCCCGCGAGATGGTCGCGGACTTGTGGTCGAGGTCGGGGGCGAGCGCGGCTCCGGCGGTGATCAGGGCGCCGACGACCAGGACGGGCCACGGCATCGCGTGGCCGGCGGCGGCCGCCGCCGCGCCCACCCCCAGCCAGGCCGCTGCCCCTGACAGAGAGTGTGCCGGTCCCATCATGATTCTTCCCGCCCCCAAAATCGTCCTGCTGCCATTGCCGCCCGGGCACGGCCGAGTTGAGTGGGAAGCGTATCGTCCGTGATCTTCATACGGTCGTCCGGTTCCCTCATCCGGGCGGAAGGCAGGCAAGATGGGGGCGTGACCCTTATCGATCAGCTGCCCCCGACCGACGACCCCGACGTCCTCTTCGAGGCTTTCTCGTCATGGACCGAGACGCAGGGCATCACCCTCTACCCCGCTCAGGAGGAGGCGCTGATCGAGGTGGTCTCCGGCGCGAACGTGATCCTTTCCACCCCCACCGGCTCCGGAAAGAGCCTGGTCGCGGCGGCCGCGCACTTCACCGCGCTGGCCCAGGACAAGGTCACCTTCTACACCGCGCCGATCAAGGCACTGGTCTCGGAGAAGTTCTTCGACCTGTGCAAGCTGTTCGGTACGGAGAACGTCGGCATGCTCACCGGCGATGCCTCGGTCAACGCCGACGCCCCGGTGATCTGCTGCACGGCCGAGGTGCTGGCCTCGATCGCGCTGCGCGACGGGAAGTACGCCGACATCGGCCAGGTCGTGATGGACGAGTTCCATTTCTACGCCGAACAGGACCGCGGCTGGGCCTGGCAGATCCCGCTCCTGGAGCTGCCGCAGGCCCAGTTCGTCCTGATGTCGGCCACGCTCGGCGACGTCAGGATGTTCGAGGAGGACCTGACCCGCCGCACCGGCCGCCCCACTTCCGTGGTGCGCTCCGCGACCCGGCCGGTGCCACTCAGCTACGAGTACCGGCTGACCCCGATCACCGAGACCCTCACCGAGCTCCTGGAAACCAGGCAGTCGCCGGTGTACATCGTGCACTTCACCCAGGCCGCGGCCGTCGAGCGGGCGCAGTCGCTGATGAGCATCAACATGTGCACCAAGGAGGAGAAGGAGAAGATCGCCGATCTGATCGGCAACTTCCGCTTCACCACCAAGTTCGGCCAGAACCTCTCCCGCTACGTGCGGCACGGCATCGGGGTGCACCACGCGGGCATGCTGCCGAAATACCGGCGCCTGGTGGAGAAGCTCGCCCAGGCCGGTCTGCTGAAGGTGATCTGCGGTACGGACACCCTCGGCGTCGGTGTCAACGTGCCCATCCGCACCGTGCTGTTCACGGCGCTCACCAAATACGACGGCACGCGCGTGCGTACGCTGCGCGCCCGTGAGTTCCACCAGATTGCGGGCCGCGCGGGCCGGGCCGGGTTCGACACGGCGGGCTTCGTCGTGGCGCAGGCGCCCGAGCACGTCATCGAGAACGAGAAGGCCGTCAGGAAGGCGGGCGACGACCCGAAGAAGAAGCGCAAGGTGGTGCGGAAGAAGGCCCCCGAGGGCTTCGTCGCCTGGTCGGAGACCACCTTCGACAAGCTGATCCAGTCCGATCCGGAGCCGCTGACCTCACGCTTCCGGGTCACGCACACGATGCTGCTGTCCGTGATCGCGCGTCCCGGGAACGCCTTCGAGGCGATGCGGCGTCTGCTGGAGGACAACCACGAGCCGCGCAGGGCGCAGCTGCGTCACATCCGCCGGGCCATCGCGATCTACCGCTCGCTGCTGGACGGCGGCGTCGTGGAGCGGCTCGACGCCCCGGACGCGGAGGGCCGTATCGTCCGGCTCACCGTCGATCTCCAGCAGGACTTCGCGCTCAACCAACCGCTGTCCACCTTCGCGTTGGCCGCGTTCGACCTGCTGGACCCCGACTCCCCGTCGTACGCGCTGGACATGGTCTCCGTCGTCGAGTCGACGCTCGACGACCCCCGGCAGATCCTCGCCGCCCAGCAGAACAAGGCGCGCGGCGAAGCGGTCGGTCAGATGAAGGCGGACGGTGTCGAGTACGAGGAGCGGATGGAGCTGCTCCAGGACGTCACGTACCCGAAGCCGCTGAGCGAGCTGCTGTGGCACGCGTACGACGTGTACCGCAGGAGCCACCCGTGGGTCGGTGACCATCCGGTGTCGCCGAAGTCGGTGATCCGCGACATGTACGAACGCGCCATGACGTTCACGGAGTTCACCTCCAACTACGAACTGGCGCGCACCGAGGGCATCGTGCTGCGGTATCTGGCGAGCGCGTACAAGGCGCTCGAGCACACCATCCCGGACGACATCAAGTCCGAGGACCTGGAGGACCTGATCGCCTGGCTCGGCGAGATGGTCCGCCAGGTGGACTCCAGCCTGCTCGACGAGTGGGAGCAGCTGGCCAACCCGGAGGTGGAGACCGCCGAGGAGGCACAGGAGCGGGCCGACGAGGTGAAGCCGGTCACGGCCAATGCCCGCGCCTTCCGGGTACTGGTGCGCAACGCGATGTTCCGCCGGGTCGAGCTGGCCGCGCTGGACAAGGTGGGCGAACTCGGTGACCTGGACGGCGACGCGGGCTGGGACGAGGACGCGTGGGGCGAGGCGATGGACGCCTACTGGGACGAGTACGACGACCTGGGCACCGGTCCGGACGCCCGCGGGCCGAAGCTGCTGAAGATCGACGAGGACGCCGCGCACGGTCTGTGGCGGGTGCGGCAGACCTTCGCCGACCCGAACGGCGACCACGACTGGGGCATCAGCGCGGAGATCGACCTGGCCGCTTCCGACGAGGAGGGCCGGGCCGTCGTCCGGGTCACCTCGGTGGGGCAGCTGTGAGGGCGTACGCCGTGGGGGCGGCGCCGCTCGGGGAATGGAGACGAACCGCATGACGAACCCCGCCGAGCGCCTGGTCGATCTGCTCGACCTGGAGCGGATCGAGGTCAACATCTTCCGTGGGCGCAGCCCCCGGGAGTCCCTGCAGCGGGTCTTCGGCGGGCAGGTGGCCGGGCAGGCGCTGGTCGCGGCCGGCCGTACCACCGACGGGGACCGGCCGGTCCATTCGCTGCACGCCTACTTCCTGCGTCCGGGGCGTCCGGGTGTGCCGATCGTCTACGAGGTGGAGCGCGTCCGGGACGGCCGGTCGTTCACCACCCGCCGGGTCACGGCGGTCCAGCAGGGCCGGACGATCTTCGATCTGACGGCGTCGTTCCACCGGCCGGAGGAGCCGGGGTTCCAGCACCAGCTGCCGCCCGCCCGCGAGGTCCCCGGCCCCGAGGAGCTGCCGACCGTCGCCGAGGAGGTGCGTGAGCACCTCGGTGCGCTGCCGGAGGCGCTGGAGCGGATGGCGCGTCGGCAGCCGTTCGACATCCGGTACGTCGACCGGCTGCGGTGGACGCGGGAGGAGGTCGAGGGCGCGGACCCGCGCAGCGCGGTCTGGATGCGCGCGGTCGGCCCGCTGGGCGACGACCCGCTGGTGCACACCTGCGCGCTGACGTACGCCAGCGACATGACGCTGCTCGACGCGGTCCGCATCCCGGTGGAGCCGCTGTGGGGCCCGCGTGGATTCGACCTTGCGTCGCTGGACCACGCGATGTGGTTCCACCGGCCGTTCCGGGCGGACGAGTGGTTCCTCTACGACCAGGAGTCGCCGATCGCCACCGGCGGCCGGGGGCTGGCGCGCGGCCG
This sequence comes from Streptomyces sp. NPDC015032, assembly GCF_043080425.1. NCBI lineage: Bacteria > Bacillati > Actinomycetota > Actinomycetes > Kitasatosporales > Streptomycetaceae > Streptomyces > Streptomyces sp. NPDC015032. The sequence goes on from NZ_JBIBVN010000006.1 coordinate 114,501, forward strand.
GATCTACGACCGCGGGGGCAATCTGCTGGTGTCCGTGGTGCAGGAGGGACTCTTCCGCAGCCTCGGCGCGTAGCCGGGTGACGGTTCAGATGCCGGGGAGCGGGTCCTGTTCGACCTCGTGGCGACGGGTGCGGATCTCCGGGGGTGCCGGGTGCAGTTTGGCGTCGCAGGCGGGGCCGAGACCGGTACGGCGTGACTCCGTACCGGTGAGCGGGCGACCGCACATGCGGCAGCGCACCACCGGTCGGCGGGCGGACGGGCCGGCCGGACCGTCCTCGGGGAGGGGCTCGGCTCCGGACTCGGGGAAGGGTCCGGGCCGGGGTTCGGGGAGGGGGTCGGCGCAGTCCACGAATCGATCTTCTCAGGCACCCGTCTACTCTGCGACTTCCCAGTAGCGCACGACGGAGGAGTTCGCGGGTGAGCAGCGTGCTGACATTGAAGCCGGTCCCCCGGCCGACGAAGGACAGGCAGGCGGAAAAGAAGGCGGAACAGGACGCCGCCCGGGAAGCGGTCGCGCCCATCGGCCATGTCGTCGAGTTCACCGACGCCCCCGGCGGCGATTCCCGGGTGGTCGCCCATGTGGAGCGCGAACTCCCGCCCGGCGGGATACCGGCGTATCTGGAGGCCCGCAAGACGGGTGCGCGTTCCTTCGTCCTGTGGGCCGACCCCGACCGCCGGGCCCGGCTGGCCACCCTGTCCACCGCCTCGGCGGCCGACGGCGTCGCCACGTACCAGGTGTGGGGCGCGCAGGGCGAGCTCATCGGCACGCTCGTCCGTGAGAAGGCCCTTTCCGGGAAGGGGCTGCGAACCCGCTGGACGGTCGCCCAGACCGGTTGCCCGGAGGCGGTCGGCCTCAAGGGCCGGATCTTCTGGTGGTACGTGTGGTGGCTGCTGCTGCCCATCCAGGTGGCCATCGGTGTCGGCAGCCTCCTGAGCGGCAGCGGCGATGCGGCGCGCGGGCCCCGGCGCATCATCTGGCGGGCCGGCCAGGAGGTCCCGTTGGAGTTCCGGTCGGACGACGACGAGGTCCATGTCCACGCCGCGTGGGTCGACTGGCGGCTCGCCGCCGCGCTGTCGGCGCTGATCCGCACCTTCGACAGCTGGATGGGCACTCCTTGGGACGACAAGCGCCGGTGAGCCGGGCGCCCGTCCGGAGATGGCTGCGGAGCGGGCCCCGAACGCGCCCCCGACCGGTCAGGAGGCGAGGATTCTGGCCTTCTGCGCCTCGAATTCGGTGTCGTTCAGCACTCCTCGGTTCTTGAGGTCACCGAGCTCCTTGAGCTGGCCGATCTTGTTGCTCATCTCTTCCTCCGGCGCGAGGGACGTGGGAGCGGGCGGCGGCGGGGCGGCCTGGGCCCGGGAGGCGTCCTGCCGAGCCCAGCGGCCCGCCTGCCGCCGGGAGACCCGGTTGGACACCGAGGTGGCGGTTCCGGCGATCACCGCTGTACGGGCGACGCCACGAAGAAGGCCTGGCATGGTGCATCTCCTTTGACTGACTCTGCGGGGTCGGCGGGCCCGGCGGAGCTCCGCCGGGACGGCCGGCCCGGCGGTTCCGCGAACGGTTCGGGCCCCGAACGGGTCAGGCCCTGGACTCGGCCGCGTCGAGCGAGGCCAGGACTTCCTGGATGGGGATCCGCCCGTTGGCGACGAGGCGTCCGCCGGAACGGCGCAGGGCGGCCGCGAACGGTGCCGCCCACACGTTCTCGTAGATGAGGATTCCGGCAGCGCTGCCGGGTTCGAGGACCGTGCTCGCCTCGTCGATGTCGTCACGGCCGATCAGTCCCGAGGACACCCCTTCGAACACGATGAGTTCGTCGCCGCCGTCCCCGGTCAGCTCGGAGAGTTCCACGCCCTCGACCGAACCGTCCGGGTTCTTCCTGACGAACGTCAGATCCAGGATCCGGATGATGCCCCGGTCGACCAGGTCGACCAGCAGGGGCAGTCCTTCACCCGTCACCCGGTTTCCCGCCGGGAACTCGACCACCAGATAGTCGATCGGTCCCGTCTCGTCGCTCTCGCCGGTCACGTCAGCTCCTCAGACATCTCGACTGCCCCGGTTCCGCCGGAGGCCACGGCCTCCGTCATTGCACCAGCGGGCGGACCGGAACGCATCTCGGCCACGGGCCCGGAGGGCGTGGTCCCTCGTTGGGCCATTGGACTGATGGCGAGTCACTCGCCCGGCCGAGTGGTGCGAGCCGTACCACTCCTGTCCCCGCCGCCGCGGATGGTGGTCGCGCGCGGACGGTCGGTGGGGCAGGCCCGCGTTCCTGCGGGGAAGGCGGAGAGATGCGTCAGGCGATCTTCTCCTGCTGCGGTTCCGCGCACAGTGCCCAGAGGATGAAGACGTTGATCGCGATGAGCACGATGGACCAGAACGGGTAGAAGGGCAGCCAAAGGAAGTTGGCGAGTGCGCCCAGGCCCGCCAGCACGATGCCCACGACGCGTGCCCAGGTCGCACCGGTGAGCAGCGCACAGCCCGTGAGGAGGATGACGGCGCCCAGGATGAGGTGGATCCAGCCCCATCCCGCGAGGCTGAACCGGTACACGTAGTTGTGCGTGGCGATGAACAGGTTGTTCTTGGTGATGGCCGCGATCCCTTCGAAGATCGCCATCGCCCCGCCGAAGATCATCAGAACCGCGGCGAAGGCGGTCCAGCCGTACCGGATGGGAAAAGGCGTACGCGGGGTGGCGTCACGCGCCACACTCGGCCCGCTGCTGGCACTGGCCATATCGGCCTCCTCGGGTAGCAGAGCAGCCCCGGTGGCACCGCGTGGGCTCGCCGGGACCTCCCGAACCAGCGTGGCACGACAATGTCCTGTCAGCAGAACAACCGTGTCCCGGCCGCACCTCCGGGCCCTTCGCGCTTCCACTGCCCGGGGCCGGATCAGGTCCGCTACGCGCTGTTGATCGTCCTGCCGTGAAGACCGTGCACTATGTGAACCCGCCGACGGCCGCGAAAGCCGTGAGACCCCTGGGAGGACCTGCCTCATGACCGGGGGTGTTCCGGTTTCCCGACCCGAACTGGTCACCTAAGCCGATGAGTTGGCTACCCTCCTGGTGGAGAACGCGGACGGCGGATCATCGACGGGCCGTTGCCCCGCACATGGGGAACCCGCGGACCGGCCGCCGAATCCGAACATCCGGGCGCTGGGGGGTTCGGGTTCGTGGTGATCAACCGGTGGGCACGACAATGGCTGTGGAAGCCACCCTCACAAGGAGAACCTCATGACGCTGTACGACATCCCCCTGCGCACGCTCACCGGCGAGCCCACCTCCCTGGCCGACTACCGCGGCCGGGCGGTCCTCCTGGTGAACGTCGCGTCGAAGTGCGGGCTCACCCCGCAGTACGCGGGCCTGGAACGGCTCCAGAACGCGTACGGGGACCGCGGTTTCACCGTGCTCGGCGTGCCGTGCAACCAGTTCGCCGGCCAGGAGCCCGGAAGCGCGGAGGAGATTCGGACCTTCTGCTCGACGACGTACGGCGTCAGCTTCCCGCTGCTGGAGAAGACCGACGTGAACGGCGAGGAACGCCACCCGCTCTACGCCGAGCTGACCGCCCTCGCGGACGAGGACGGCGAGGCCGGTGACGTCCAGTGGAACTTCGAGAAGTTCCTCATCTCCCCGTCGGGCGAGCCGGTCGCACGTCTGCGCCCGCGCACGGAGCCGGAGGACCCGGAGCTCATCGCCGCCATCGAGTCCCAGCTGCCCGCCTGACCGGTTCCGCTCTCGGCGCTGGACGTCCGCCCTTTCCGGCGATGGCCGGACGGCCGGGATTCCGGCCCGTCCGGCCATCGAGGACCGCGGGGTGCGGGCGGCACAAGCAGGAACCGCGCGCACCACCGCCCCACCCCGCCCCGCGTCAGCGGATCGGCATGCCCGAGAGGGTGCGGGCGATCACCAGGCGCTGGATCTCGCTCGTGCCCTCGAAGATCGTGTAGATCGCCGCGTCCCGGTGCATCCGCTCCACCGGGTACTCGCGGGTGAAGCCGTTGCCGCCGAGGATCTGGACGGCCTGCGCGGTGACCTTCTTCGCCGTCTCGCTCGCGTACAGCTTGGACATGGAGCCCTCGGCCGAGGTGAACGGCTTGCCGGTGGTCGCCATCCAGGAGGCGCGCCAGACCAGCAGCCGGGCCGCGTCGATCTGCGTACGCATGTCGGCGAGCTGGAAGGCGACGCCCTGGTTGTCGATGATCGGCCGGCCGAACTGGGTGCGGGTCTTCGCGTAGTCCAGTGCGACCTCGTACGCCGCACGGGCGGTGCCGACCGCCATGGCGCCGACCGCGGGGCGGGAGGCCTCGAAGGTCGCCATCGCCGCGTTCTTCACCCGCTCGCCACCGGACGCGGCGCGCTCGCGGGCCCGGGCCAGGCGCTGGTCGAGCTTCTCCTTGCCGCCGAGCAGGCAGTGGCCGGGGACGCGGACGTCCTCCAGGACGACCTCGGCGGTGTGCGAGGCACGGATGCCGTGCTTCTTGAACTTCTGGCCCTGGGAGAGGCCGGGGGTGCCCGGCGGCACGATGAACGAGGCGTGCCCCTTGGAGCCGAGCTCCGGGTCGACCACGGCGACGACGACATGGACGTTGGCGATCCCGCCGTTGGTCGCCCAGGTCTTGGTGCCGTTCAGCACCCACTCGTCCTTGGCCCGGTCGTACACCGCACGGGTGCGCATCGAGGCGACGTCGGAACCCGCGTCCGGCTCGGAGGAGCAGAAGGCCGCGACCTTGACGTCGTCGGCGTCGCCGTACATCTGCGGGATCCAGGTGCCGATCTGCTCCTCGGTGCCGTTGGCGAGGACGCCCACGGCCGCCAGGCCGGTACCGACGATCGACAGGGCGATGCCCGCGTCCCCCCAGAAGAGCTCCTCCATCGCCATCGGGATCCCGAGCCCCGTCGGGTCGAAGAACTGCTGGGCGTAGAAGTCGAGGGAGTAGATGCCGACCTTGGCCGCCTCCTGGATGACGGGCCAGGGCGTCTCCTCACGCTCGTCCCACTCCGAAGCCGCGGGACGGATCACATCCGCGGCGAAGCCGTGAAGCCAGTCACGGACCTGCTTCTGGTCATCGTTGAGTTCGAGCGTGAACTCCGACATGTTCCCCTCCACGTACTACCCTGAAAACCACTCGTTACCTACGGTAACAGCAGTCTGTTACCGACAAGTAGCCTCTGTCAACCGCCCGGGTTCCCATCCGCACGCCGCCGGGCGGGGTGTTACGTTGCGCAGGCAGGACCCAATGTGCATGGCCAGGGGCGGGGAGAGGCGACATGGAGACCACACGACAGGCCGAACGGCAGCGGACAGCGGCCGAGAGCCGCCGCCGCGAGCTGCTCGAAGCCGCCGACCGCGTGGTGCTCAGGGACGGACCGGGCGCCTCGATGAACGCCATCGCGGCGGAGGCCGGAATCACCAAGCCCATCCTCTACCGGCATTTCGGCGACAAGGGCGGCCTCTACCGCGCCCTCGCCAAGCGCCACACCGACGCCCTGCTGATCGCCCTGCGGGCGGCGCTGGACGCACCCGCCGAGCGCCGTCGGCGCGTGGAGTCGACGCTCGACACCTATCTGGCGGCGATCGAGGCCCGCCCACAGGTCTACCGCTTCCTGATGCACCCGTCCGACGATTCGGCGCCGTCGACCGAGCAGGGTTTCGATGTCGGACGGCACTCCGCGCCGCTGCTGCGCAGGCTCGGCGAGGAACTGGCCCTGGTGATAGCCGAGCGGGTGGACCTGGGCCCGGACAACGAGGCCATGGCCCGCATCTGGGGCCACGGCATCGTCGGCATGATGCATGCCGCGGGCGACTGGTGGCTCGGGGAACGCCCCTGCTCCCGCGAACAGTTGGTGCGCAGCCTGGCGGATCTGCTGTGGGGCAGGCTGGCAGATGCGCGCGACCGGCCCGGCGGTCCGGGATTCTGAGGCGCCGTACGGTCAGCCGCCTTTCGCCCAGGGCGCCCGGCGGGCCGCGCGCAGCGCCCTCGCCCTGCGCAGCCCGGTCAGCCGGTCCGTGTAGACCATGCCGTCGAGATGGTCGCACTCGTGCTGGAGGCAACGGGCGAAGAAGCCGGTCCCGGTGACCCGTACCGGCTCGCCCGTGACGGTCACGCCCGCGACGACGGCACGGTCGAAGCGCGGCGTACCGGCCTCGATCCCGGGCAGTGACAGACAGCCCTCCGGACCGCGTACGGTGATGCCGTCCGCCTCGACCAGCTCCGGGTTGACGAGATGTCCGAGGTGACGGACGTCGTCGTCGTCCGGGCAGTCGTAGACGAACACCCGCAGCGGAACGCCGACCTGATTGGCCGCGAGCCCGACGCCCTGGGCCGCGTACATGGTGGCGTACATGTCCTCGACGAGGCGGGCGAGCGAGGGACCGAAGTCCGTGACAGGCTCGCACGCGCCGTGCAGCACCGGGTCACCGAGCAGACTCATGGCGTGAATCAGTCCGGAACTGCCGGGGATCGGGCGGTTTCGCATGGCGGCAATCGTACGTTCCACGTGACCTCCGCCTCCCCGGCGGTGCCGCGGTGCGGCCGTCCCGCCGGACATCGATAGGCTGGGCGTGGACCGATGCAAGGAGGATCTAGGACGATGGCAGGCAACACGGAGCCGCTGTCGCCGCGGGCGAAGCTGGCCGTGACGGCGGGTAAGGCCGCGGCAGCGGTGTCGCGCGCTGCGGGGCGCGGCAGCGGATCGGTGATCGGCGGCCGGGTGGCACTCAAGCTCGACCCCGACCTGCTGGGGCGGCTGGCGCAGCACCTGGACGTGATCCTCGTGTCGGCGACGAACGGCAAGACGACGACGACCCGGCTGATCGCGGAGGCACTGCGGGCCGCGGGCCCGGTCGTGTCCAACGCTCTCGGCGCGAACATGCCGGCAGGCATCACCTCGGCACTGGCGGGCGGCTCGGACGCGAAGTACGGCGTCATAGAGGTCGACGAGAAGTATCTCGCCGGGGTCGCACGCGACACGACGCCGAAGGTGATCGCGCTGCTCAACCTCTCCCGCGACCAGCTGGACCGCGCCGCGGAGACCCGGATGCTCGCGGAGAAGTGGCGTGAGGGGCTGTCCGGCTCGAAGGCCGTGATCGTCGCGAACGCCGACGATCCGCTGATCGTCTGGGCGGCGTCCTCCTCCCCCAACGTGGTGTGGGTCGCGGCCGGCCAGGCGTGGAAGGACGACGCCTGGTCCTGCCCGTCCTGCGGCGGTGTGATGCAGCGCCCCGGCGACGACTGGTTCTGCGGCGAGTGCGGATTCCGCCGCCCGGCCCCCAGCTGGGTGCTGCACGGCGACTACGTCCTGGACCCGCACGGTTCGGCGTGGCCCATCCACCTCCAGCTGCCCGGCCGCGCCAACAAGGCCAACGCCACCAGCTCCGCCGCCGTGGCCGCCGTCTTCGGTGTGCCGCCCCAGGTGGCGCTGGAGCGGATGTACCAGGTGCAGGCCGTCGCGGGCCGCTACGACGTGGTCAGCTTCCTCGGCCGTGAGCTGCGGCTGCTGCTGGCGAAGAACCCGGCGGGCTGGCTCGAAACGTTCTCGCTGATCGACCCGCCGCCCACCCCGGTGGTCCTCTCCGTCAACGCCCGCGGCGCGGACGGTACGGACACCTCCTGGCTGTGGGACGTGGACTACACCCAGCTCGCCGGTCACCCGATCTTCGTGCTCGGCGACCGCAAGCTGGACCTCGCGGTCCGTCTCGAAGTGGCCGGTCTCGACTTCCGGGTCTGCGAGAGCCTCGACGAGGCCGTGCAGCAGTCCCCGCCCGGCCGTATCGAGGTCATCGCCAACTACACCGCCTTCCAGGACCTGCGCCGTCGTGTCGGCAACTGACCCCGGCCCCGGCCACCTCCGGAGAGGACGAAGCATGAGCAACGGTCTGCGTCTGGTCTGGGTCTACCCCGACCTCCTCAGCACCTACGGCGACCAGGGCAACGCGCTGGTCGTGGAGCGCCGGGCCCGGCAGCGCGGCCTCGACGTGCAGCGCGTCGATGTCCGCAGCGACCAGCCGGTCCCGACGTCCGGCGACATCTATCTGATCGGCGGCGGTGAGGACCGTCCGCAGCGGCTCGCCGCGGAGCGGCTGCGCCGCGACGGCGGGCTCAGCCGGGCCGCGTCCAACGGCGCGATCATCTTCTCGGTCTGCGCCGGGTACCAGATCCTCGGCCATGAGTTCATCAACGACCTCGGTGAGCGCGAGGCCGGTCTCGGGCTGCTCGACGTGGTCTCCACCCGCGGCGAGGGGGCCCGGTGCGTCGGTGACGTACTGGCCGACATCGACCCGCGCCTCGGTCTGCCACCGCTGACCGGTTTCGAGAACCACCAGGGCGTCACCCATCTCGGCCCGACGGCACGCCCGTTCGCCCGGGTGCAGTTCGGCGGGGGCAACGGCACCGGTGACGGCACCGAGGGCGCGTACAACGACACCGTCTTCGGTACGTACATGCACGGGCCCGTGATGGCGCGCAACCCGCTGATCGCGGATCTGCTGCTGAAGCTGGCGCTCGATGTCAACGCCCTGCCGCCGACGGACGACCGCTGGTACGAGGCGCTGCGCGCCGAGCGCATCGCGTCGGCGACCCAGCCCGCCTGATGAGGCACATTTCGCTCAGCTGAGCGGCGTCCAGCAGGCGGACGCCCGGTTCGGTCCCGCCACCCTGCGCCGGTAGGGTGGCGGGGATCCAACCGGACGACGTGGTCCGGTCGTCGGCCCACGTTGCAAAGGTTTCCCGGGCAATGCGAATTGGTGTACTCACCTCCGGCGGCGACTGCCCCGGCCTGAATGCCGTCATCCGTTCTGTCGTGCATCGCGCGGTGGTCGACCACGGCGACGAGGTCATCGGCTTCCACGACGGATGGAAGGGTCTCCTGGAGTGCGACTACCGCAAGCTCGACCTCGACGCGGTCGGCGGCATTCTCGCCCGCGGCGGTACGATCCTCGGCTCCTCCCGGGTCCAGCCCGCCCATCTGCGCGGTGGCGTCGAACAGGCCCGGGGCCATGTCGCCGATCTCGGCCTCGACGCGATCATCCCGATCGGCGGCGAGGGCACGCTGAAGGCGGCCAACCTGCTCTCCGAGGCGGGCCTGCCGATCGTCGGTGTACCGAAGACGATCGACAACGACATCGCCTCCACCGATGTGACGTTCGGCTTCGACACCGCCGTCGGTGTCGCCACCGAGGCCCTCGACCGGCTGAAGACGACCGCCGAATCGCACCAGCGGGTGCTCATCGTCGAGGTCATGGGCCGCCACACCGGCTGGATCGCCCTGCACTCGGGCATGGCCGCCGGTGCGCATGCCATCGTCGTGCCCGAGCGGCCCTTCGACATCGACGAGCTGACCGAACTGGTCGGCAAGCGCTTCTCGGCCGGCAAGAAGTTCGCGATCGTGGTCGTCGCCGAGGGCGCCAAGCCGCGCGAGGGTTCCTCCATGGAGATCGAGCGGGGCACCACGGACATCTACGGGCACGAGCGGTTCGCCGGGATGGCGACGCAGCTCTCCGTCGAACTGGAGCAGCGCCTCGGCAAGGAGGCCCGCCCGGTGATCCTCGGCCATGTGCAGCGCGGTGGCACCCCGACCGCGTACGACCGGGTGCTCGCCACCCGTTTCGGCTGGCACGCGGTCGAGGCCGCGCACCGCGGCGAGTTCGGCATGATGACGGCGCTGCGCGGCACGGACATCGTGATGGTGCCGCTGAGCGAGGCCGTGGAGACCCTGAAGACGGTCCCGGCCGAGCGGTACGCCGAGGCGGAGTGCGTGCTCTGAGCGACACCCTGTCCGACGAACTGCCCCCGGCCGCAGCTGCGGTCGGGGGCAGTTCTACTCTGGTCGGGACAACCGGCACGAAACGGGGACGTCCCCAGCGGGAGTGAACAGATGGATCACAGCGGGCACGGCATGAACATGGATCTGCCGCCGTTCACGCTGGGACGCGGGCTCCAATTCTCCGCGGACCCGTTCTTCCTCATCGGCTGCCTTCTCGCGATCGGCCTGTACGGGTACGCCGTACTGCGGCTGCGCGGGCGCGGGGACAGCTGGCCGGTCGGCCGGACCGTGTTCTTCGTCGTCGGCGTGCTGTCCATCGCCCTGGTGATGTGCACGAAGCTGAACGACTACGGCATGGTCATGTTCAGCGTGCACATGGTGCAGCACATGGTGATCAGCATGCTGTCGCCGATCCTGCTGCTGCTGGGCGCTCCGGTGACCCTGGCGCTGCGTGCGTTGCCGGTCGCGGGCCGTGGCCGCACGGGTCCGCGCGAGCTGCTGCTCAAGCTGCTGCACAGCCGGTACATGAGGGTCATCACACATCCGGTCTTCACGATTCCGATGTTCATCGCCAGCCTGTACGCCCTGTATTTCACCCCGCTCTTCGACTTCCTGATGGGTTCGAAGACCGGACACATCGCGATGATGGTGCACTTCCTCGCGGTCGGCCTGGTGTTCTTCTGGCCGATCATGGGCGTCGACCCGGGGCCGCACCGGCCCGGCTATGTGATGCGGATGCTGGAGCTGTTCGCTGGGATGCCGTTCCACGCGTTCTTCGGCATCGCGCTGATGATGGCGACGACGCCGATGGTGGGAACGTACAAGCATCCGCCGGCCTCGCTGGGCATCGACGCACTGAGCGACCAGGGCTGGGCGGGCGGGATCGCCTGGGCGTTCAGCGAGATCCCGTCGGTACTGGTGCTGATCGCGCTGGTCTTCCAGTGGTACCGCTCCGAGCAGCGGGCCGCCAAGCGTTCCGACCGTGCGGCCGACCGGGACGGGGACCAGGAGCTGCAGGCGTACAACGCCTATCTCGCCTCGTTGCAGGCGCGCGGACAGTAGCGGTGTGCATGCCTCCGGGGTGACGATGGCCTCCACGGCCAGGCGGCCGAGGAGGAGGGTACGGACATGTCCGGATCCACGAAGACCATGGGCGTGATCACCGTGGCGGCCCTGGTGGCGGTCACCGCCTACACGGTGGCGCTGGGGAGCAGTGGCTGGCTCTGGTTCGGGTGGGTGGTGCTCGGGCTGATCACCCTGGGGATGGCCGCGACGCGCGAATCCTGAACCGGCCGGCTCGTCCGACTCAGGACTGGCCGGACTCAGAAGCGGAAGACCGGTCCGGTGGCCGCGTCCAGCTCACAGGCGTTGGGGAACGTCTTCCGCCAGGCGACGGGCCGCCCATCCCACTGGCCGGTGGCGGTGGCCGTCACCGGGTCGTGCTCCTTGGTGCACAGGTGCGGGTCGCCGGGCAGAGCGTCGAGGTCGCCCGCCGCCTCGTCGATCGCCGCGCAGGCGGCGGCCGCCTCGGGGTGCCGGGCATCCGGGGCGGGCGGGCAGAACAGCTCGACGCCACGGACCCAGGTGTTCTCGCTGCCCGAGACGGTGAGGAAGAGTCCGCGGTCCGGCAGCGGGTCGCCGGACGGGGCGGCCGCAGCGGGCACCGCGGCGGTGAGGGTGAGCAGGGCGGCGGTGGCGAGAGCGGCGCGCAGGCGCATCGAAGCACTCCTGTGACTCGGGGGATGCGGGGCGCCCCCCGAGCAACGGACCGGAGGATCTCGGCAACCGGCCTGGGATGTCTCGCGTGTCCAGGACGCCCCGCCTTCAGGAACCCGGCAAGGTGATCTCGAAAATCGGCACCGGGCAAGGCACCGCGCCGCGGATCCCGCCCTCCGGGGCCACCGGTGGGTCCGGCTGGCGTACAGGCGGACAGCGGTCCGGCCCTCGACTGGATTCGTCCGGCGGGTCCTCCCGAGCGCCTGCCTCCGCCCTGGTCGGACGGCTGTCGCCGCGGCCACCGCGATCGTCTGCGCGACCACCCTCGTCGGCTGTTCGCACAGTGGCGGCACCAGCTCGTCGTCCGCCGGCACCCCACCACCCGTCTCATGTCCGGCACGGCCCGCCCCTGCCGCTCTCCCGGCAGGGGGCGGCCGGTGGTTTCTCAGGCGGGCTGGATCCCGGGCCGGCCGGCCTCGGTCACGAGGGAGGTGCGGGTCGAGACGGGGGCGCCGGGGGTGGTGACGTACGGGAGGATGCGGAAGTCGGCGCGGCAGCTCTCCCGGGTGAGCGCGCAACGTACGTAGCCGCGCTGGAAGTTGGTGAACTTGATGTGTTCGTTGGCCGCGAGGAGCCGGGCCCCGGAGGGGTCCAGATCCATCCCGTCCTTCGTGGTGGAGATGGATGAACCGACGAACTCGACGCCGATCGTGGGTGATTCGGGGTCGTCGAAATCCTGCTTGAGATCGGAGGCGAGGTGACGGTGCATGTCGCCGGTGAGGACGACGGGGTTGCTGACGCCTCGGTCGGTGATCTCCTTGAACAGCCGTCGGCGCGCGTCCACATAGCCGTCCCAGAAATCCATCACGAATGACTGGCCGGGACCGGGATCGGTGTCGACCTGGGTCACGGGGATCTGCTGGGAGATCATGTTCCACGTCGTGTCGGAACGTCCGAGGCTGCGGTGGAGCCACTGCTCCTGTTCCGGTCCGAGAATCGTGCGGCCGGGTGTCAGCCGTTCGTCGCAGCCGCTCCTGGTCCCGTCGCCGCAGGGCTGGTCGTCACGGAAGAGCCGGGTGTCCAGGATGTGGAAGGTGGCCATCCGGCCGTAGCGCAGGCTGCGGTACATCCGGGCCTCGAAACCGTTGGGCCTGTTCGGCAGCCGCAGCGGCAGATGCTCGTAGTACGCCTGGAAGGCCGCCGCCGCGCGCTGCCGGAAGACCGCCGGGTCCTGGTCGGGTTCGGTGTCGGCCTTGGACCTGTCCCGGGCCCAGTTGTCCTCGACCTCGTGGTCGTCCCAGACGACGGCGAAGGGATGGACCCGGTGGGCGGCGATGAGGTCGGGATCGAAGCGGTGGAGGGCGTGGCGGTTGCGGTACTGGACGAGGTCCATCGGCTCGGGGCGCAGTTCGGCCGCGACCGGGACGTTGCGTACGCCGCCCATGGCGTCGATGGCGTTCTCGTAGATGTAGTCGCCGAGGTGGAGGATCAGGTCGACGTCCTCCTCGGCAAGGTGCCGGTAGGCGGTGTAGAAGCCTTCGAACCAGGCCTGGCAGGAGACGAAGGCGAAGTCGAGTTCCTTGGGGCGGCTGTGCGGCGGGGGCGCGGTGCGGGTGCGGCCCACAGGGCTGTGCACACCGCCCACGCGGAAGCGGTAGTAATAGTGCCGGCCCGGTTGGAGTCCGGAAACCTCGATGTGGACGGAGTGGGCGAGCTCGGGCACCGCCCGGGTCCGTCCCCGGCGTACGACGGACCGGAAGTGTTCGTCGCGGGCGACCTCCCACTGGACGTCGACGGATAACGGCGGCATGCCCCCGGTCCCGTCCGGAGCGAGGGGCTCGGGCGCGAGGCGGGTCCACAGCACGAATCCGTCCGGCCAGGGATCGCCGGAGGCGACTCCCAGCGTGAACGGGTCGTCTCGGAAGGGCGTGTCGCCCCAGGCGCGGCCCGCCGACAGGCCGGCCGCGGCGAGGGCCAGGGCGGCCGTCCCGCCGAGCATCGCCCGCCTGCCGAACCCTCCGCTGCCGCCTGCCTCACTGTCCATTCGCATGAAGCTCGTCCCTTCGTCAGGCGGGATCCCGTGCGGTACGAGGTGGGATCGGCGCATGATTTCACGTCTGCCCATGTGGTAATCACAGGCTGGATATCACAGGGGAATCACACGCCACAAGACCGCGCGCCGATGGCCGCAATTCCTTTCACAAGCGCCCAGTTGGGGAGAGATCGGCGATTCACCGGGACGACCGGGCGCCGGGCCGGCAGCGCTCTTGACACCCCTCAGGGGTGCTCATAGTCTCCACGCCACAGAATTAACGTTAGATTTCACATCGGGAAAATCGGTGCGACGGGAGGACGTGCTCGTGTCCGGTTCCCCGGCAGCGGATGTACCCGCCTCCCGTCCCGCCGAAGGAACAGCAGCCGGCCGCCGTCCCGAGGGCCGGACGCTCCGGCCGTACGGCCTGCGCTGCGAACACCGCACGGCCCCGCTGGGGATCGACGAACCCGCTCCCAGGCTCTCCTGGCGGCTGGCGTCCGACCGCCGCGGGGACGACCCCGTGGCCTACCGGGTCCGTGTCGCCGAACGCCCCGAGGACCTGGACGGGCACCGTCAACTCCTCTGGGACACGGGCCGGGTGACGGACTTGGCCGCGACCGCCACCGTGTACGCCGGGCCCGCTCTGCGAGGCCGTACGCGCTACCACTGGCGGGTCTCCGTCTGGCCGGCCGGAACGGCGGCGCCCGCCGAGGCCACGTCCTGGTTCGAGACCGCCTTCACCGGACCCATGGGGTGGCAGGCCTCGTGGATCACTCACGACCCGCGTCCGGTCGAGGTCGTGGACGCTCCCACCGAGGGCGCGTCCGCCCTCGACAACCACGGACTCGCCCCGTGCCCCGTACTGCGACGCGCCTTCACCGCCTCGCCGGGCGCGCATGCCCGGCTCCATGTCAGCGCGCGGGGGCTGTACGACGTCCGGCTCAACGGCGTACGGGTCGGTGACGCCGAACTCGCACCCGGCTGGACCGACTACCACCGCCGCGTCCAGTACCAGACGTACGACGTGGGCGACTTGCTGCATGAGGGCGAGAACGTGCTCGCCGCGACCGTCGCCGACGGCTGGTGGAGCGGGTTCGTCGGCTTCGAACCACGCCGGGCCGGAGCGCACTACGGCTCGTTCCCGCAGTTCCTGGCGGAACTTCACCTCATGGGCCGGGACGGCCGGAGCACCACGGTCGTCACCGACGGGTCCTGGCGCACGAGCACGGGAGTCATCCGTCACGCGGATCTGCTGATGGGCGAGTGCCACGATCTGCGGCGCGCCGCCGACGGCTGGGAGCTGCCCGGTTTCGACGACAGCGGCTGGTCCCCGGCGCTGGTCACGGACGCCGATCACCGTCGGCTCGTGGCATCCGTCGACGAACCCGTGCGGGCGACCGCCGAGCTGCGCCCGTCCTCGGTCAGACGTGTCTCCCCGGACACCCATGTCGTCGACTTCGGCCAGAACCTCGCCGGACGCGTGCGGCTACGGATCGGTGAACTCGCGGCCGGAGCACGGGTGGTGATCCGCCACGCCGAGGTGCTGGACGCGTCGCACCGGCTGTACACGGCCAATCTGCGCACTGCCGCCGCGACCGATGTGCTCATCGGGGACGGGCGACGGCACTTCGTGTTCGAACCGCGGTTCACGTACCACGGGTTCCGGTACGCGGAGATCAGCGGGCTCCCGGAGCTGTCCGAGTCCGATGTCGTCGCCGTGTCGCTGCACAGCGACACGGCGTGGGCCGGCGAGTTCGACTGCTCGGACGCCGAGCTCCGCCGGCTCCACGACTGTGTCGTGTGGGGGCAGCGCTCGAACTTCGTCAGTGTGCCCACGGACTGCCCGCAGCGCGACGAGCGGCTCGGCTGGCTGGCCGATGCGCAGGTCTTCCTGCCCACTGCCGCACTCAACGCGGATGTCGCCGCGTTCTTCACCAAGTGGCTGCGCGACATCGACGACGCCCGTACCCCCGACGGCGGCTTCAGCAACGTCGCCCCGCGTCTCGTGGGCGTCTGCGACGAGGGCGCCCCGGGCTGGGGCGACGCGGGTGTGATCATCCCGTGGCACCTCTACCGCACCTACGACGATCCGCGCTTCCTCGACCGGGCGCTGGCGGGCATGTGTGCCTGGGTCGACCTGATTCACCGTCACAATCCGGGCCTGGTCTGGCACAGGCGAGTGGGTCCGCACTTCTCCGACTGGCTCGCCCCCGGTACCCCCACCCCGCGCGACGTCGTCGCCACGGCCTGTTTCGCACACAGCGCCCGGCTCACGGCGAAGGCGGCCGACGCTCTGGGCAGGAAGGACGTGGGGGACCACTACCACCGGCTGGCCGACGACGTCCGTCGCGCCTTCGCCGAGCGCTTCGTCACCGTGGAGCGCACCGCCGCCGGGCCTGCCGCCGTACGCATCGCAGGGGACACCCAGACCGGCTATCTCCTCGCGCTGGCCCACGAGTTGCTGTCCGAAGACCTCGTCGAAGCCGCCGCACACCGTCTCGCCGAACTCGTCGAGTCGGCCGGGCCCGCCCTCGTGACCGGCTTCCTCGGGGTGGCGCTCGCGGCCCCCGTTCTCGACGAGTACGGGCGGGCCGACCTCGCCCACGCACTGCTCAACCGTGCCGAAGTGCCGTCGTGGCGGTTTCCGCTGCGGTACGGCGCCACCACGATCTGGGAACGCTGGGACGGATGGACTCCCGAAGCGGGGTTCCGCGCACCGGCGATGAACTCCTTCAACCACTACGCGCTCGGCTCGATCGGCGAATGGCTCTACCGCGGTGTCGCCGGGCTCGGCCAGGCTCCGGACTCCACCGGATACCGGCATCTGCGAGTACGGCCCCGCCCTGGTGCCCTGCGCCGCGCGAGCGCCCGCCACGAATCGGTCCGCGGCACCGTCGAGGTGAGCTGGGAGAGACGGGGTGGCCGGATCGCCCTGTGCGTACTGGTGCCGCCCGGTGCCATCGCCGATGTGTACGTGCCCACCGCGGACCCGCGCTCGGTCCGCGAATCGGGCGTGGTCCCGAGAGTCGACGACCGTCACATCACCCTGATCGCGGCCGCCTCCGACCACGTTCTCCACCGCGTGTCCTCGGGCAACTACCGCTTCACCGCGACGTATCCACCGGCCGACGGCGGTGTTGGGACGCCTCCGGCCGCCCGGCCGTCGCCCGCCCCGGGCCGACGCCCGGCAGGACCGGCGGCGAAACCACCGTCCGTACGTTCGCACGAGGAGGACACACCATGACGACGGGTTCTCACAGCCGGCCGGGCCGGGGCGCGATCGGCCGCCGGGGGTTTCTCCGCACCGGCGGCGGCGTCGCGGCGCTCGCCGCCCTTCCGCCCGCCCTGACGGCCTGTTCGGATTCGGGCGGTGGCTCGGGCAAGCTGCGCGTCGTCGGCGTCGCCGACCAGCAGAAGCCGGTCGAAGAACTCGTCACGCTGTACCGCAAGTCCCACCCGGACAATGAGTTCGCCACCTCCTTCGCACCCACGGACCAGGTACAGACAGTGGTGCGCACCCAGCTCGCGGGGGGCAACGCCCCCGATGTCCACGTGCTGTATCCCGGCAGCGGAAGTGCCATGTCCATGATCGAACTGGCCAGGGCCGGTCTGCTCGCCGACCTCAGCGACCAGTCATGGACGAAGGAGGTCCCGGCGGGATTCCACCCCGCATACCGGTACGAGGACAAGACGTATCTGTATGCGGCGGGAAGCAGCGCCATCGGCGCCATCTACAACAAGAACGTCTTCGCGGAGGCCGGAGTCGAGCCGCCCGGAACATGGGGCGAACTGCTCGACCTCTGCGCCACGTTGAAGGCCAGGGGCGTGATTCCGATCGCGCTCGGTGCCCAGACCCCCTGGGTCACCCAGCTGATCACGTACGCCCTGGTCCCCAACGCCGTCTACGCGAAGAACCCCGGCTTCGACGCCGAGATGGCCGCCGGAAAGGCACACTTCCGCGGCTCCGGGTGGGCCGACGCGATGGGCAAGTACCAGGAGTTGCAGCGCCGGGGCTTCTTCAATGACAACCCCAACGGAACGACGTACGAACAGCAGACCTCGTTGGTCGCGAGCGGCAAGGCAGCGATGGCCGTCCAGGTCTCCGCCGTACTCGCCGGCTTCCGCCGGGCCACGAGGACGCCGGGCGATCTCGGCATGTTCCCGTTCCCCGGCGGTGACGACGCGGCGAATCTGTGGATTCCGGCGGGTGTCGTCGTCGGCCTCGGGGTCTCCGCACGGTCCGGCGAGAGGGCCGGAGCGAAGAGGTTCGTGGAATTCCTCGGCAGACAGGAGAACGTGGACCGCTGGGCGCGGTCCGTCGCCGCCATCCCGTTCAGGCGCGGCGCATCCACCGCGATCGATCCCGTCCTCAAGGGCTTCCTGCCCATCATCGACGACAACCGGGCCGTCCCGTTCATGGACCAGAGCTGGCCCAACGCCGAGGTGCAGCCCGCCCATTTCGCCGCCGTACAGAACCTGCTCGCCGGCAGGACGGACATCGACGGCGCTCTGGGACAGATGGACGAGGCCTACGGGAAGAAATCGTGACGGGCACCTCCGAGAAGGCCTTCCCGGGCACGGCCGGCACGGCCGATGCCGGGCCGCGGACCGGCTCCGGCCACCCGGCCCGGCACCGCGACCACTCCACCCCGCCGTGGATCTTCGTGGTTCCGGCGCTCGGCGTGTACGGCCTCGTCGTCCTGTACCCGAGCCTGGCCGGGATGATGTACGCCTTCACCGACTGGTCCGGCATCGGCGGCTTCTCCTTCACCGGCCTGGACAACTTCCGCACCCTGCTCGACGACAGCCGGGCCCTGGAGTCCGTCGGCAACACCCTGCTGCTCACCATGGCCGTCGTCGTCGTCCAGAACGTTGCCGGCCTGCTGCTCGCGCTCGGCGTCCACACCACCATCAGGTCCCGCGCGCTGCTGCGGCTGGTCTTCTTCGCGCCCGCCGTCGTCAGCCCGGTCATGGTCGCGATCCTGTGGAAGTACGTCTACAACCCCGACAGCGGCGCCGGACTCAACGGTGTCCTCGGCGCGGTCGGCCTCGGCGGTCTGCGGCAGGACTGGCTGGGAGATCCCTCGCTCGCCCTGTGGTCGGTGGCGGCGATGGTCGTGTGGCAGTACGCCGGTTACTCGATGGTCGTCTTCCTCGCCGGCCTCCAGGGGGTACCCGCCGAGCTCCACGAGGCCGCGAGGATCGACGGTGCGGGCTCCTGGCAGCGATTCCGCCACGTCACCTGGCCGCTGCTGGCCCCGGCCCTGACAGTCAACCTCATGCTGTCGACCATCGGCGGTCTCAAGCTCTTCGACCAGGTCTACGCCGCCACCAACGGCGGCCCCGGTACCTCCAGCGAGACGCTGTCGACCGTGCTGTACAAGGAGGCGTTCGTCTACGGGAAGTTCGGCTACAGCACCGCTGTCGCCCTCGTTCTCGCGCTGTTCGTCGCCGCGGTCTCCCTGGTCCAGCTCCGCTTTCTGCGCGCGAGGGAGGTCACCACGTGAGCATCGCAACGGCCCGCGGACCCGCGAGACGGAAACCCGGACGCGCAAGGCACGGGGGCCGCGGACCGCGGTACGGACGGTATGCCCTCGAACTGCTCATGGTCGCGGTCGCCGTCGGGTTCCTCTTCCCGGTGTACGCCCTGGTCGCCCTGGCGCTGAAGGACCCCCGGCAGATCTCCGACTCGCCCCTCTCGCCGCCCTCACCACCCACCCTCGCCAATTTCGGCGATGCCTGGTCCTCCGCGTCGCTGGGGCCCGCCCTGCTCAGCAGCACCGTCATCACCGCGGCGAGTCTGCTGCTCCTCGTCGTGCTGGGTTCCACGGGGGCCTACTACCTCGCGCGCCGCGCCCGCGGCCTCGGCTACGGGCTGTACATCCTGTTCCTGCTGGGCATCGTGCTGCCGTTCCAGCTCGGCATGATCCCGCTGTACGAACTCGTCGACGACCTGGGCTGGCTGGGCACGTACCAGGGCATGGTGCTCTTCTACACGGGCATCCAACTGCCTTTCACCGTCTTCCTGTACACCGGATTCGTCCGGGCCCTTCCGCAGGACTACGCACAGGCCGCGCTCATCGACGGCTGCGACCACCGGCAGGCGTTCACCCGGATCGTCTTCCCCCTGCTCCGTCCCATCACCGGCACCGTGATCCTCCTGAACGCCGTGTTCATCTGGAACGACTTCTTCACCCCGCTGCTGTACCTGGGCGGGTCCGACAAGGAGACCGTGCCCGTCGGCATCTTCGCCTTCGTCGGCCAGTACGTCTCCGACTACGGACTCGTCTTCGCCGGACTGGTGCTGGCCGCGCTGCCGGTCCTGGCGGTGTTCGTGATCCTCCAGCGCTATGTGATCAAGGGCTTCGCGAGCGGGCTCAAGGGCTGAGGACATCTCATGACACACCCGGTGCGTCCACCGCTCCCCCCGGCCGTCGCGACGGTCCTCGCGGAGCCGCCGCGCGCCTTCTCGCCCACCGCCATCTGGTGGTGGAGCGGCGAACGGCTCGACCGCGCACGGCTGCGGGCGCAGCTGGAACGGTTCACGGAGGGGGGTGTGCACCACCTCGTTATTCTCAACCTGGCGCCTTCGGGCCCGCTGTTCGGCTCCGACGCCGACGACCCGCCCTTTCTGTCCGACGCGTGGTGGGCTCTGCTCGACGGCGTGTCCGAGGACGCCGGCGAACTCGGTGCGAGCCTGTGGTTCTACGACCAGCTCGGATTCTCCGGTGCCGACCTCCAGGCGCGCCTCGTCGACGAACAGCCGGCGTACGCGGGGTGCCGGCTCGACCGCCTGTGCGGCGTCGTCGACTCCGCATCCCCGCGGGCCGGAGAGCTACGGTGTCCCCCGGACGGCAGGCCGCTCGCGGGCCGCGCCGAGCCGGTGGACGCCGACGGCCGGACGGTCGGCCCGGCGGTCCCGGTGACCGTGGCGGACGGGGCCGTGCGGGCGCCGGGGCCGGGCCGGTGGCGACTGACGCTCCATCACCATGTGCCGTTCGGTTTCGACTACCTCGGTGCCCAGGCGTGTGCGGCACTGCTGGACCGGGTGCACGGAGCGTTCGAGCGCCGGCTCGGCGACCGGCTCGGGACCGTGGTCGTCGGCTCGTTCCAGGACGAACTGCCGTCCCTGCCCACCTGGTCCACCGGTTTCGCCGACGCCTTCGCGCGCCTTCGCGGGTACGACATCACGGCACGGCTCGACGCCCTGTACGACGACAGCACGGATCCGGACACCCACCGGATTCGCCGCGACTATCAGGTGACCCGCGCCGAGCTGGCCGAGGAGGCGTTCTTCCGGCCGCTGGCCGCCTGGCACGACCGGCACGGTCTGCGGATCGGCTGCGACCAGCAGGACCCCGCCCGCGCCGGACACCCCCTGGCGGGCGTGGAGTTGTACGCCGACTACGCCCGCACCCACCGCTGGTTCTCGGCGCCCGGCTCGGACCATCACGGGGACGCCCGTATCCACTCCTCGCTGGCCCATCTCTACGGCCACCCCCGCACCTGGATCGAGGCCTTCCACTCCACCGGCTGGGGCGGCACGCTGGAGGAGACGTTCGACTGGCTGCTGCCGTGGCTCCGCGCCGGTGCGACCCTCTACAACCCGCATGCGGTCTACTACACGACGAAGGGCGGCTGGTGGGAGTGGGCGCCGCCCGCGACCGACTGGCGTCAGCCGTACTGGCGCCACCACCGCGTCTTCGCCGACGCCGTGACCCGGCTGTGCGCGATCCTGAGCCTGGGCCACCATCTGTGCGACATCGCGATCCTGCTGCCGACCACGACGGCCCAGGCCGGCACCGCCCTGGACGGGGTCACGGACGCGGCGGCGCGGGCCCAGGCGGTGTATCTCCAACTCGTCGGCGACATGGCCTGGTTCCGTACCCGGCCGGGCGTCATGGACCGGCTCGGCCTCGACGCCGATGTCATCGACGACGCGTCCGTCGCGCGCGCCCGGGTCACGCCGTCCGGCGACGGAGTGCGGCTGAGGGTCGCGGACGAGGCGTACGCCGCGGTCGTGCTGCCCGCGTGCACGGTCCTCGAGCACGACACGGCACGGCGGCTCACCGAATTCGCCTCCGCCGGGGGGACGCTGATCGCGCTCGGCGCCCTGCCCGAGCACGTCGTAGGCCCCGGGACGGCGGGGGTGCTCGCGGGGCTGCGCGCGTGCTTCGCGGACGGGCGCGCCGTTCTCGTCCCCGGCACGGACGATCCCTCCGACGCGCTCACCGCCGCGCTCGCGGGGGTGCACCCGGTGGTCCGGGCCCCGGTTCCCGCGCTCGCGCGGCGTGTGGACGGCGCCACGGTGGTGTTCCTGACCGCGGCCGCCCCGCGGGCGACCCGGGCCGCCGTCGCGGCCCCCGACGAGCGGGGCGCCGCGCTGGGCTGGCTGGACGCCCGGTACGACTTCGACCCGGACCGCTACGCGCGCTGCGCACGGGTGCGGGTACGCGTACGGGACGCGGTGGGCCCGGTCGTCCTGGTGGACCCGTTCGGCGCCGCGCCGCGCACCCTGCCGGCGCGTCCCGCCGGTGACGACGCACGGGCCGTCGAGGTCGAGGTCCCCTTCGACACGGGTCCCGCGGCGGTGCTCGTCCTTCCGGACCGGGGACCGGAAGCGGCCACGCCCGAAGCATCCGCGGCACCGGGGGCCGCACCGGTCGCCACCATCGTCGAGATCCCTCCGGACGCGGATTGGGACATGGTGCTCGTGCCGACCCTGGACAACACCTGGGGTGACTTCGCCCGCCCCGCGACCGGCCCGCCCACCGGCCCGGCCGTCATCGAGTGCCGGACCTTCCGGCACCGGGTGGAGGCTCCCGGCGAGGACGGCGTACGGGACGGATGGGCCACGGGGCCGGACCGCGACGATGAGCCGGCCGGGGACATGGTCCACGCGACGTTCGGCCCGCGCGCGGTCGTGCTCCGTGAGGGCCCGGGCGGCCGGGGCACCCAGTCGGTACTGGAGTGGTCCGACACCCTGGGTGTGTACAAGGACCCGGTCCACCGGGCCGTTCTGGGGCCCAAGGGCCATGTGCCGGAGGAGTTCGTGCTCATCGGCCCCACGTCCGCCGGGGAGGTGGCGCGGTTGCGCGTGGAGCTGCTCCTCGACGCGGCCTTCGACGGACACCTCGCGATCGGGGCCGCGGCGGCGAAGCGGGCCCGGCTCGACGGCGTCCCCGTCGATCTGGAGGACGGGGGCCACCTCGCGATGGGCCCGGTGCGAGTACCGGCGGGGCGCTGTCTGCTCGAACTGGATCTGGTGCCTGATCAGGAATGTGCTCTGCGGGCACATATCGCGCTCGTCCGCGATCCGGAGCGATACCGGCGCCCGGAGTGGATTCACGCCTCCGGGGCGATGGGCACGACGGTGCACCTCCCGGCGCTTCCCGTCCGGGCTGTCGTCCAAGTGGCCGCGCGCGTGCCCTGCGTACTGCGTGTCAACGGGCAACTGATGGGCAGACAGGGCGGATTCGACCCCTACGCCGAGCACGCGGTCCCGCGGGTGCGGCGGTACGACGTGGCGGCGGCCCTGCGCACCGGAGACAACGACCTCACGGTCGAGACGTCCGGCGACGACGGGGCGGTCCTCGTGGACGCGGTTTTCGAAGACGGCGACGGTGACCGCGTGGCGGCCCTGCACAGTGACGCCCGGTGGTGGGCCGGGGACGGGCGGGGGCGGGTGCCGGTCGCGGTGCGCCGCGAGCCGGTGGGCGACCCGGCCGCCCTGCATCTGCGCCGCCGCCCTCATCCGCTGCCGGGCGCCGCCTGGCTGGACCCCGACGCGGACGACGGCACGGTGGTACCGGTCCGTCTCGCGGTCCCGGGGCACCCGGGTGCGGTGGCCTGGCTGTGGTGCCGACTGCCTCCCGGTGCGGTCCGGCTGACCGCGCGCGTGCACGGCGCGGCGACTGTCCTCGTGGACGGTCGCGCGTGCACGGCGTCCGTCGACGTCGTCGACGCCCGGGGGGTCCGGACCGTGGCGGTCGACCTGCCGGCGGGCGGCCCTTCCGGTCCGCGGACCGCGGCCCTGCGCGTGCGGACCCGCCCCGGGTACGAGGGGGGTGCCGCACTGGCCGGTCCGGTGCGCTGCGAGGTCGGCCCGGGACGGATCCGCGTCGGCGACTGGGAGACGCACGGCCTGGCCGAGTACAGCGGCGGTGTGCGGTACCGCCGCGACGTGACCCTGCCCGCCGGGGCCGCAGCGGGGCGCGTATCGCTCGACCTCGGGCGGGTTCGCGGGACGGCGGAGGTGCGGGTCGACGGCATGGCCGCGGGGGTGCGGGTGTGTTCCCCGTACGTATTCGATCTGACGGGTCTGGCCGGGCCAGGGACCCACACCCTCCACATCACCGTGTTCGGGACGCTGGCACCCCGCCTGGACGCGACGAGTCCGACCCACTTCGTCTTCCCTGGCCAGCTTGTCAACGGCCTGCTGGGTCCCGTCCGGCTGCGGGTCGGTGGTTCCTGACCCGTCCGGTCCTCGACGCACCCGGCTACTTGTCTCCGGTCAGCATCGGCAGCAGCAGCGCCGCGGACCAGCTGAAGTTGGGCGCGTTGAGGGGTGCTCCGGTGGTCGGGTCGTAGTTCTCCATGATCGGTCCGTTGCCCGCGAGGCCCGACGCGTGGGTGAGGAGCTGCTCCGTCAGGGCATCCGCGTCCCTGCCGTAGCCGTGGCGGCGCAGGCCACCGAGGGCGAAGTACGCCTGGTCGAGCCAGACGGGGCCGCGCCAGTAGGCGGTCGGCGAGAAGTAGGGAGAGCTCTTCGCCGCGGTCGGGAACGGGACGGGGGTGGCGAACTCCCCCGGGTCCGTCAGCTTGTCGCGCACGGCACGGGCCTGCGCCTCGGACGCTGTGCCGGTCCACAGCGGGACGGCGCCCTCGATGCCGCGGCCACGGTCCGTGAGCGGTGCGCCGCTGCCGAGCGCGGTGTCATGGAACCAGCCGTCCGCGGGGTCGTACATCGTCCGGCGGACGGCGGCGGACGTCGCGGCGGACCGCCGCTTCCATCGCTGGGCGTCGGTGCCGCGGCCCAGCGAGTCCGCGATGCGCGCCAAGTAGCCCTGGTCGGCGGCGAGATAGGAGTTCAGGTCGACGGACTCCTGGTTGAGGGAGTGGCCGAGGAGTGTTCCGTCGGCCGCCCGGTTGGCGACGATGCCGGTGCCGAGGGCGGCGTCGAAGCGGGGCGCGTTGTCCATGCCGCTCTCCCAGGCCGCGGCGAGGCGCCGTTCCTCGGCCGAGTTGTTGGCGGGGTCGATGGTGGCGCCGTACTCGGCGAGGCCGTTGTGATCGTGGTCGCGGTTGCGGTACCACCAGGCTTGGTAGGCGGCGAGCTTCGGGTACATCTCGCGCAGGAACGCCTTGTCCCCGGTCTTCGCGTACACCTCCCAGACGGCCCAGGCGGCCAGCGGGGGCTTGGAGTTGCGCTCGTTCCAGTTGCCGCCGCCGCGCGAGGGGTCGTTGTAGAAGATGGCGTCGGGGATCATCCCGGCATCCTGCGGGCGGGTCGTGGAGTCCGGGCCGATCTGCCAGTCGAACATGGCGCGGATCTGCGATTCGGCCAGCTCGGGTGCGAAGCGTGCCGTGCCCACAGCCTGCTTCCAGGTGTCCCAGGCCCAGATGCCACCGGTGAACCACTTGTAGGAGATCGACGGCGTGATGCCGTCGTGTTTGATCTGCCCCGCCGCGCTCCGCCAGTTGGTGACGAGTGTCTCCAGCGACTTCACGGCCGTGCGCCGCCGGTCGGCCGGCACGCCCTCGGTCACCCCGGCAACATAGCGCCGCCAGCGCGCGTCGGATGCGGAGACGACGGAATCCGGGCGCGCGAGTACGTCGCGGATCCTGGCCTTCTCCTTCACCCGCTCGGCGGCGGTGAAGGTGTAGGACTCGGTCCAGTCGAAGCTGTGCGAGCGCCCCGGAGCGAGGGTCACCGGTTCCACGGTCGCGGTCCGGTACGTGTCGCCGTCCACCGTCGTGCGGACGGCGTCCTTGTGCGTGACGTCGAAGCGCTCCGTCCCATCGGTGAGGTAGTCCCAGGTCTCCCGGACCTTCGCGAAGCCGACGCCGACACCGGAGCCGGTGGCGGTCAGTGAGGGCGCGTCGCGCATCGGCCGGTCGGCGGGCCGCAGCAGGCTGCCCGTCCAGTCGGCGCCCAGCGTCCGGGGGGCCGGGCCGGTGTTGCGGACCGCGGCCCGCACCAGGGCGCTGCGGCCGGTGGCGAAGCGGAGGTCGAGGGTGAGGCGCAGGCCGCGGCCGAGGTCGTACGACTGGAGGAGCCGGCCCGGGAGCGAGGTGAAGCGTGGCGCGCCTCCCCCGGCCAGGTCGAGGGTGCGGCCGTGTTCGGTGAGGCGGATGCGGCTGAAGGACTTGCTGAGCCACCAGGGATATTCCTGGGCGATGTAGAGGGGTCCGGAGAAGCCGCCGTAGGCGTCGTCGTCGCCGTCCTTCGGCAGGGCGTAGGCGTGCCAGGCTCCCCGGTCGGCGAAGACGTTGACGGGGTTGTTGTCCCGGTCGTCGCCGGGCTGGGCGGCGGCGGGCGTGCCCTGCAGGTCGAGGACGTCGGCGTACGAGGAGGGCGGCTTCGGGTGCGGGTGAGCCAAGGCCGGCTGCGGTACGGCGAGGGCACCGCCGGCGAGGAGAAGTGCGGTCAGGGCGCGCAGGGGCCGGTGTCTGGTCACTTGTCGGTCTCTCCAAGGGAGTCGGTGGCAACGCGCAGGACGGCGGCGCCGAGCGGGCCGAGGTCGATGTGGTCACGGACGGCGGCTCCGGTGAGCAGGTCGGTGCCGCCGGCCGCGCAGGAGCCGGTCAGCTGCGTCCGCGTGTCGTGATCGGTGTGGTTGAGGACGAAGAGGTACGTGCCCCGCGTGCCGGAGCGCACGGTCGCCTCGACGCCCTCGGGGACTTCGAGCACGGGGCGTACGCCCGCCGACCGCAGTGCGCCGTCGAGCACGGCTGCGATGCCGTCGCCGAGGTGGGCGCTCGTGTACCACGCGGTGCCGGCGCCGTAGGGGTGGCGGGTGACGGCGGGGCGGCCGGTCAGTTCTCCGGACGCGTACGAGTCGACGACCTCGGTGTCCGGGGCGTCGGGCTCCATCCACTCGCTCCACCGGGTGGCTTCGGCGCCGGAGTCGAGCCGTACCGCCTCACCGTCGGAGATCGGCCAGAACTCGTCGACGGACACGCCGAGTACGGCCCGCAGCGGCCCCGGCGCACCCCCGTCGTGGATGTGGTCGTGACCGTCGACGACGCCGCTGAAGGGGCCGCACACGAGGTGGCCGCCGCCGCGCACGTAGGCGGCGATGCGTGCGGCGTTCTCGGGCCGCACGAGGTGGAGGTTGGGTGCGAGCACCACCCGGTAGCCGCCGAGGTCCGCGTGCGGGGGCACGAAGTCGGCGGTGACGGCACGGGCGTGGAGGGCCGCGTACCAGGGGCGCAGGAGGTCGGGCCAGCGCATGCGGGCGGAGGGGTGGTCGTCGGCCTCCAGGGCCCACCAGGAGTCCCAGTCCAGGACGATCGCCACGTCGGCCCGGGTGGTGGCTCCGGTGACCTCACCGAGCCGGGCGAGTTCGGCGCCGAAGCGCACGGTCTCCCGCCAGCCGCGGGAGGCGGTGCCGCGGTGCGGGAGCAGCGCGCTGTGGTACTTCTCGGCACCGGCGCGGGAGGCTCGCCACTGGAAGTACATGATGCCGTCGGCGCCGCGGGCCAGTGCCTGGAGGGACCAGAGGCGTTGCAGGCCGGGCTTCTTGGGGACGTTGACCGGCCGCCGGCTGACGGCGGACGGCGCCTGTTCGAGGAGCAGCCGGGGCCGGCCGCCCTTGAGGGAGCGCATCAGGTCGTAGGTGAGGGAGGCGTTGACGTGGGCGCGCGGATCGGCGGGGTCGGGGTAGGCGTCGTCGGAGACGAAGTCCTCGTGCTCGGCCCACTTCCAGTAGTCGAGTGCCTTGAACATCGACATGAAGTTCGTGGTGGCCCGGATGCCGGGGCTGAGTTCTCTGAGTGCCTCGCGTTCGGCGCGGTGGCATTCGAGCAGGGCGTCGGAGCAGAACCGCCGCCAGTCCAGGAGCTGCGTCGGGTTGACGGGTCCCGGAGCGGTGCGCGGCGGTTCGATCTCGTCGTACGTGCCGTAGCGCTGCGACCAGAAGGCCGTGCCCCAGGCGTGGTTGAGGCCGTCGATCGTGCCGTACCGGTCGGTGAGCCAGGCGCGGAAGCGGTCGGCGGAGCGGGCGCAGAAGCATTCGGTGATGTGGTCGCCGTACTCGTTGTGGATGTGCCAGAGAGCGAGGGCCGGATGGTGTGCGTAGCGTTCGGCGAGGGCCCGGGTGAGGCGGAGGGCGGCGGCGCGGTACTCGGGCGAGGAGGGACAGTAGTGCTGGCGCGAGCCGAATTCGAGGCGGACACCGTCGGCCGTGACCGGCAGGATCCCGGGATGGGCGCGAACCAGCCACGCGGGCGGGGACGCGGTCGCGGTGGCCAGGTCCACGGCGACGCCGTGGGCGTGCAGCAGGTCGAGGAGCCGGTCGAACCAGGCGAAGTCCCATGTGTCCGGGCCGGGTTGAAGCCGTGCCCAGGAGAAGACACCGACGGTCACCATCGTGACGCCTGCCTCGCGCATCAGCTCGGCGTCCTCGGCCCAGACGTTCTCGGGCCACTGTTCGGGGTTGTAGTCACCACCGTGGAGGACGCCCGGGACCCGGGTCAGGCGGTTCATCCCTTCACCGCCCCGTCGAGGAGTCCGGCCACGAACTGCCGCTGGAAGAGAAGGAAGAGGGCCATCAACGGAAGGGTGGCGAGGAGGGAGCCGAGCATCAGTCCCGAGTAGTCGATGCGGGAGAGCCCCGTCAGGGTGTTGAGTGCGACGGGCACGGTGTATTTGTCCTCCGAGTTGAGCATGAGCAGCGGCCAGATGAAACTGTTCCACTGCGCCATGAACGTGAAGATGACCACCGTCCTTCTCGCCGCCGATGGTGCGGGCGGCTCCGCCGCCCGCACCGCCCATGGCACATCCGCCGACCAGTGACGATGCCGCGGTCGCGAGACCTGTGGCCATAACAACCCTTCGGGTGGGGCTCGTTGACACTCTTGCCTCCTGGAGCCTGAATGCCTAATGCTGTATTCAGAACACTGAATGACGGAGCCCGCCGTCAAGAGGTGTACACCCAAAGACTTTTGCTGCTGTGGTCCATGACTGACCCGACCGAGTCGGCTCACGCGAAAGGCGCGGCATGACGTCACCCCAGGACTCCGTCCACTCCTACACCCACCCCTACATCCCGAACGCGGTCCCGGCCGTGCGGCAGGCGATGCTCGACGAGATCGGCGCGGCGAGCGTCGAGGAGTTCTACGCCGACATCCCCGACGGCATCCGGCTGCACCGCCCCCTCGATCTGCCGGCCCCGCTGCGTTCGGAGGCCGAACTCACCCGCCACATGGAGGAGTTCCTCGGCCGCAACACCTCGACACGGCAGACGCTCAGCTTTCTCGGCTCCGGCTGCTACCAGCACCACGTACCGGCGGTCGTGGACGAGGTGGTCAACCGCAGCGAGTTCCTCACGGCGTACGCCGGCGAACCCTACGAGGACCACGGCCGCTTCCAGGCGCTGTGGGAGTACCAGTCGATGATGGCCGAGCTGCTCGACGTCGAGATCGTCAACGTCCCGGTGTACGACGGCTTCCAGGCCTCGGGAACCGCCCTGCGCATGGCCGGCCGGATCACCGGCCGTCGCCGCGTGCTCGTCGCCACCGCGATCGACACCGACAAGCTCTCCCGCATACGCGACTACGTACGCCCCGACCACGACGTGACGGTCGTCCCGGTCGCCCCGGGCACCGGGTGCGCCGACCTCGACGCGGTACGTGAAGCACTCGCCGCCGGTGACACGGCGGCGGTGTACGCGGACACGCCCTCCGCACTCGGCATCGTCGACGAGGCGCTGCCCCGCCTCGCCGAACTCGCCCACGAGGCAGGGGCGTTGTTCGTCGTGGGCTGCAATCCGCTCACGCTCGGCGTGCTCGCACCACCCTCCGCGCACGGCGCCGACATCGCGTGCGGCGACATCCAGCCGCTCGGCCTCCACCAGAGCTTCGGCGGTGGCAATGCGGGCTTCATCGCCACGCGCGACGAGGAGGCACTGGTCGCCGAGTACCCGTCACGCCTGTTCGGCCTGGTACCGACGACCGTCGAGGGCGAGTACGGCTTCGGCGACGTCGCCTACGAGCGGACCTCGTTCGCGCTGCGCGAGGAGGGCAAGGAGTGGGTCGGCACGGCCGCCGCGCTGCACGGCATCGGCGCCGGGGTCTATCTCGCGCTGATGGGACCGCAGGGCATGCGGGAGATCGGCGACACGATCCTCGCGCTCACCGCGTACGCCCGTCGGCGCCTCGCCGAGGTACCCGGCATAGAGGTCCCGTACGGCGACACCCTGCACTTCGCCGACTTCACCGTCCGCTACACGGGCGGCAGGACCGCCGCCGAGATCCGCGCCGGGCTGAAGGAGCGGGGCATCTTCGGCGGCGTACCGACCGGCGAGCACGAAGCCGCGTACTGCGTCACCGAAGTCCACACCAAGGCCGACATCGAGCGGCTCGCCGCGACCCTGGAGGAGATCGTCAAGTGACCGCTCCGCACACGCCCGTGTCCGTCTCCCCCGAGGAGGCACGCATCGCCGGCAAGCCGCGCCTGCGCCGTTTTCAGCAGGCGTCCTGGGACGAGAAGCTGATCTTCGAGCTCGGTTCGCCGGGCGAGCGGGGCGTCCTGGTGCCGGCCGCGGACCCGTCCATCCCGAAGGCCCGGATACCCGCCGTCCTGCGTCGCGCCGAGCCGCCCGCGCTGCCGGAGATGTCCCAGCAGCAGGTCCTGCGCCACTACTTGCGACTGTCGCAGGAGAATCTGGGCGCCGATCTGAACATCGATGTCGGCCAGGGCACCTGCACCATGAAGTACAGCCCCAAGGTCAACGACCAGTTCGTCCGTGACCCACGGATAGCGGCGCTGCACCCGCTCCAGGACGAGGACACGGTCCAGGGCGTTCTCGGGATCATCCATGGCCTGGAGCAGCTCCTGAAGGAGATCTCCGGCATGGACCGGGTCTCGCTCCAGCCGGGTGCCGGATCCGCCGCGATCTACACGAACGTCGCCATGATCCGCGCCTACTTCGCCGCGCGCGGCGAGTCGGAGCAGCGCGACGAGGTCATCACGACGATCTTCTCCCACCCGTCGAACGCGGCCTGTGCAAAGACGGCGGGCTTCAAGGTCATCACGCTCCACCCGGACGCGGACGGCTACCCGGACATCGAGGCCCTCAGGGCGGCGGTCGGCCCGCGCACGGCGGCGCTCCTCATCACGAACCCCGAGGACACGGGCATCTACAACCCGCGCATCGAGGAGTTCGTGCGGATCGTGCACGAGGCGGGTGGCCTGTGCTCGTACGACCAGGCCAACGCGAACGGCATCCTCGGCATCACGCGCGCCCGGGACGCGGGCTTCGATCTGTGCCACTTCAATCTGCACAAGACGTTCTCGACGCCGCACGCGTGCGGCGGCCCGGCGGCGGGCGCGTGCGCGGTCTCCGCGGACCTCGCCCCGTATCTGCCGCGTCCCACCGTCGAGTTCGACGGTTCGGCCTACCGTCTGGACGACGACCGGCCCGAGTCGGTCGGCAAGATGCGGCCGTTCTACGGCGTCGTACCGAACCTGGTCCGTGCCTACGCCTGGATCATGTCGCTGGGCGCGGAGGGCCTGCGGGCCGCCGCCGAGACGGCCGTCCTCAACAACAACTACCTGCTCCACAAGGTCCGGCAGATCCCGGGCGTCTCCATCCCCTACGCGGCGGGGCGCCCGCGCGTCGAGCAGGTCCGCTACAGCTGGGAGAAGCTCCACGAGGACACCGGTCTGCACTCCGAGGACATCGGCCTGCGCGCCGCGGACTTCGGTACGCACTACTGGACCAGCCACCACCCGTACGTCGTGCCGGAACCCATGACACTGGAGCCGACGGAGTCCTACACCCGCGCCGACCTCGACGAGTACGCGGCGATCCTCGCGGAGATCGCCCGTGAGGCGTACGAGGACCCGGAGACCGTTCGCACGGCACCGCACCGCTCGGCCATCCACCGGGTCCGCCCGGAAGCCCTGGACTCCCCGGCGACCTGGGCGGTCTCCTGGCGCGCCTACCGCCGCAAGGTGCTCGGCGAGGCCGGCCGGTGACGAGGATCGGCCTGGTGGTCAACCCGGTCGCCGGCCTCGGCGGGCGGGTGGGCCTGGGCGGCACCGACGGCCCGGACCGGCCCCGGGTGGCGCTCTCGCTGGGCGCACGTCCCTTGGCAGGAACGCGCGCCACTGCGGCTCTGGCCGAACTGGCGGCTCGTGCAGGACAGTTGACAGAGTTCAGGGGTCCTGCGCGGGACGGCCGGGGCGGCGAGTCGAACGAGATCAGCGGTACGCGGGCCGGGGCGGCGGCCGTCGCCCCGGTCGGCCACCCGCCGGGCTCCGGACTTCTCGTCGTCACCGCCGCCGGCCCCCTGGGCGCCGACTCCGTCGCCGCCGCGGGGCTTGCGGGGCGGGTCGTGTACGCCGCGGGCGCCGATAGGCACACCTCGGCCGCGGACACGGCCGCCGCGGTGCGGGCCGTCGTCGCGGAGAACGTCGGCCTCCTTCTCTTCGCCGGCGGCGACGGCACCGCGCGGGACGTGCTCGGCGCCCTCCGCAACGTGCCATGCCCGGTCCTCGGCGTACCGACCGGTGTGAAGATGCACTCGGCCGTCTTCGCGGTCAACCCGCGCGCCGCGGGTGAAGTCGCGGCGGCGTGGCTGGCCCGCAGAAGCACCGTCCGGCTGCGGGACGCCGAGGTGATGGACCGGGACGAGGACGCCCTGAGCGAGGACCGCGTCGCCTCGCGGCTCTTCGGATGGCTGCCCGTCCCCGATGTGCCGGTCCGCGTACAGCAGCGCAAGGCCGGCAGCACCGTCACCGCGCCCGAGGCGGTCGGCGGCATCGCGGCCGATGCCGCCGAACGCGTCGGGGACGGGCTGCTGGTGCTCGGCCCCGGCAGCACCACCCGGGCGGTCGCGGCGGCGCTCGGCGCGGAGGTCTCGCTCACGGGGGTCGACGTGCTCCGCCTGCGGCCCGGCCGTCAGCCGCGCATCGTGGCCCGCGACGCGGGCGAGGACACCCTCCTCTCCATCGGCCCCGCCTGGATCGCCCTCTCCCCCATCGGCGGCCAGGGCTTCCTGCTCGGCCGCGGCAACCAGCAGATCTCGCCACGCGTCCTGCGCGCGGCGGGCGGCCGCGAGCGCCTGCTCGTGCTGTGCACGGAACAGAAACTGGCCGCGCTCGGCGGCCGCCCCCTGCTCCTCGACACCGGGGACGACGCGCTCGACGCGGAACTGTCCGGCCACCTCCCCGTCATCACCGGCAGGCGGCGCACGTCGCTGTACCGCCTGGCCACATGACCTCTCATGCCTCCCATTGCCCCAGAAGGAGCCCAAGATGATCTCCCTTGACGGCAAGCGTGCCATCGTGACCGGCGGCGGAGCCGGAATCGGCCGCGCCACCGCCCAGGTCCTCGCGGAGCTCGGCGCCCGCGTGGTGATCGCCGATATCGACACGGACGGCGGCGAACGCACCGCGAAGGACACCGCAGGGACCTTCGTACGCTGCGACGTGTCACGGCGCGAGGACTGCGAGGCCGTCGTACACACGGCGCAGGAGCGGTTCGGCGGCGTGGACGTCCTCTTCAACAACGCCGGCATCATCCGCCGCTCCACGGTCTGCGAGATCACCGAGGACGACTGGGACCTGGTGATGGCCGTGAACATCCGCTCGGTGATGCTGATGAGCCGCCTCGTGATCCCGGGGATGGCGGCCCGGGGCGGTGGTTCCGTCATCAACACCGGTTCCGGATGGGGCATCCGCGGCGGCGGCCGGGCCGTCTCGTACTGCGCGTCGAAGGGTGCCGTCGTCAACATGACCCGCGCGATGGCCATCGACCACGGCCCCGACAACATCCGCGTCAACTGTGTCTGCCCCGGTGACACGGCGACCGGAATGCTCGCCGAGGAGGCCCGCCAGCTGGGTGAGAGCTCCGACGCGTTCTACGCCGACGCCGCCGATCGGCCGCTCGGCCGGATCGGGCAGCCCCGCGACATCGCCCGGACCGTGGCGTTCCTCGCCTCCGACGCCTCGGCGTTCTTGAGCGGAGCGATCATCCCGGTCGACGGCGCCGGTACCGCGTGACCCGCCGGTAGCGGATAATCGACCGGACCCAAGGGGAGGGCAGCCTCACATGCCAATCGAAAATCGCCCGCTGCGCGAACAGGTCAAGGAGGAACTGATCAAGCGCCTCGGGCGCGGCACGATCGCGACCAGCGAGCCGATCAACGAGGGGCAGCTCGCCACCGAACTCGGCGTCAGCCGTACCCCGCTGCGCGAGGCACTGATCACGCTGGAGCGCGAGGGCGTCATCACCAGCGAGCGCGGCAAGGGCTTCCGCTTCACGCCGCTCAGCGCCCAGGAGTTCCGTGACCTGTCCGCGATCGTCGCGACGCTGGAGGCGCTCGCCCTGGAGTCCAGCGATCCCGAGCACCTGGCGGCCACGGCCCCCCGCCTTCTCGAGGAGGCACGCGCGTTCTCGGCCCCGCAGGCCCCGCACGACGTCATAGAGCGTTACGACGACGCGTGGCACGACCTGCTGCTGTCCGGCTGCACGAACAACCGCCTGATGAAGCTGATCACCTCCCTGAAGGTGACGATGCACCGCTACGAGCGGGTGGCCCTGGGCGACCAGGACATCCTGGAGCGTTCGGCGGTGGAGCACGAGCGGATCGCCGAGTGCCTGCAACGTGGCGACCTCGACGCGGCCGTCGCGGCGCTCAAGGAGAACTGGAACAGCGGGATGCACCGGATCCTGGAGCATCTGAAGGACTCACCGCGGGCGCCGGGATCCTGACGAGGACGGCAAGGACGCAAGTGTGCGGGTCCAGACTCCGGGACGTGACCCGCGCGGCTGCGGCGGTGAGGGAGCCGGGCCGGGCGATCGGGGAAGTTCCCGGAACTGCGACGCTGACAGCGGATCCGCGCAGGGTGAACTCCGCTGGTCCGGGCCGCGGTTCCGTCCTAGCGTGCCCGTCATGGCCAAGGGAAACGCATGGGTTCTGGGAGCGACGGGACAGATCGGGCGAGCGGCCGTGCGGGCGCTCGTCGAGGACGGCTGGGAGGTGACGGCCGCTTCCCGCGGCGGGGGCCGGGACACGCGGTGGGACAGCGCGGTGCGCACGACGGCTCTCGACCGGGACGAGGGCGGGGCTCTCGCGGCCGCACTGGGCGACGGTTGTGACGTCCTGGTCGACATGGTGGCGTACGGCGCGGACCACGCCCGCCAGCTGACCGGCCTCGCGGACCGGATCGGTTCGGCGGTGGTCATCTCCAGCGGTGCGGTGTACGAGGACGATCAGGGGCACAGCTTCGACACGCAGGGCGAGCCCGGCGGAGCCCCCCGCTACCCCGTTCCGATCCCGGAGACACAGCGCACCGTTTCGGCCGGCGATGCCACGTACGCGACACGGAAGATACGGCTGGAGCGGGATCTGCTGGCGGCGGGGGGCGTGCTGCCGGTGACACTGTTGCGCGCCGGGGCGATCCACGGGACGTACTGCCGCTCTCCCCGCGAGCTGTGGTTCGTGAAGAGGCTCCTGGACGGCCGGGGACGACGGGTGCTTTCGTACGGCGGTACGTCCCGATTCCATCCTGTTCACTCCTCCAACGTGGCCGAGTTGATCCGGCTCGCCGCCGGGCAGCCCGGTTCGCGGGTGCTCAACGCCGGGGATCCGCAGGCACCCACGGTCGCGGAGATCGGAGAGGCCGTCGACGCGGTGCTCGGCCGGAGCACCGAGACCGTGCTGATGGCGGGCGCGCCCGGGGAGGGCGGCGTCGGTTCGACCCCGTGGAGCGCCCCCCACTCCATCGTGTACGACATGACGGCAGCCGAGCGGGAGCTCGGGTACCGGCCGGTGACGGGTTACGCGCAGTCGCTTCCGGAGACGGTCGAGTGGATCGCCGCCCGGCTGAAGGACAAGGACTGGAGGGATGCCTTTCCCGCCATGCTGCGGGCGTACGGGGAGAAGCTCTTCGACTACGCGGCGGAGGACGCCTGGCTGGAGGCGTACGACCGCCGGGCGTGAGGCGGAGCCCGTACGCGAGAACGGGCGGCCGGTGGTGCGGGACCGCCGGCCGCCCGTGCCCGTGAGATGTGACCGCTACGGCTTCGGTGTGGCGTGCGGAGCGCACGTCACGTCGCTGCGGTCGGTCCTGCCCGTGAGCAGGTAGGTGTCCACCCGCTCGTTGATGCAGGGGTTGACCAGACCGGTGACGCCGTGCGAACCGGCGTCCCGCTCCGTGATGAGGCGCGAACCCTTGAAGCGCTTGTGCAGTTCGACGGCACCCTGGTACGGGGTGGCCGCGTCATGCGTGGACTGCACGATCAGCACCGGCGGCAGGCCCTTGCCGGACTTGACGTTCAGCGGGGTCTGCTGCTTGGTGGACCACGTCGCGCAGGGCAGGTTCATCCAGGCGTTCGACCAGGTCATGAACGGGTACTTCTGGTGCAGCCGGGTGTTGTCGCGGTCCCACTTCTGCCAGTTGGCGGGCCACTTGGCATCCGCGCACTCGACCGCCGTGTACACGGCGTTGCCGTTCTCCGAGGAGATGTTCCCCGCGGTGTCCGACATGTCCGGGCCCGCCGCGTCGACCAGAGCCTGGGTGTCGCCGCCCAGGTAGTCGCTCCAGGTTCGGGCGACGGGCGCCCAGGAGGAGTCGTAGTACGGCGCGCTCTGGAAGAAACCGATGAGCTCGGCGGGGCCGACGACGCCACCGATCGGGTTCTTCTTCGCGGCGGCGCGCAGCTCCAGCCACGCCTGCTCGACCTTCGCGGAGGTGTCGCCGATGTGGAAGACGGAGTCGTTCTTGGCGACCCATGCCTTCCAGTCGTCCCAGCGTCCCTGGAAGGCGATGTCCTGGTTCAGGTTGGCCTGGTACCAGATGTTGTCCTTCGACGGGTCGACGACGCTGTCGACGACCATGCGGCGGACGTGGTCCGGGAAGAGGGTGCCGTAGACCGCGCCCAGGTAGGTGCCGTAGGAGACGCCCAGGTAGTTGAGCTTCTCCTCGCCGAGGGCGGCGCGGATGACATCCAGGTCGCGCGCGGTGTTGGGCGTGGTCATGTGCGGCAGCATGTCGCCGCTGCGTTCCGCGCAGCCGTCCGCGTACTCGGCGGCGAGCTTGCGCTGGGCACGCTTGTCGGCCTCGGAGTCGGGTACGGGATCGGCCTTGGGGGCCTTGACGTACTCCTGGGGGTCGACGCAGGAGATCGGCGCGGAGTGGCCGACGCCGCGAGGGTCGAAGCCGACGAAGTCGTACGCCTTCGCCGTGTTCGCCCAGATCGCGTTCTTGTTGGTGATCCGGGTGGGGAACCGCATCCCCGAACCGCCGGGGCCGCCCGGGTTGTAGAGCAGGGCGCCCTGTCGCTCGTCCTTCGTACCGGTGCTGACGTGCCGGTCGACGGCGAGCTTGATCTGCTTGCCGTCGGGCCTGGCGTAGTCGAGCGGCACGGTCACCCAGCCGCACTGGATCGGCTTGGCCAGGGCCCAGTCGGCCGGACAGTCCTTCCAGTCGATGCCGGACCTGGCCGCCCGTGCCGCGGCGACCTGAACGCCACGTGCCTCGGGACCGCCGTGGTGCCGGCTTTCGGCAGTGGCCGCCGGTGCGGTTACCGCGCCCGCTATGAGCGTGCCCGCGATCAGAGCGCCGGCCGAGCCGAGCACTGCTGTGCGTCTCAAGTGGAACCTCCCCCACTATCCGAAGCGCCACCGGTGGTGGCGCGATTCATTCGGGACCTCTCGCGGATCTTGTCGTCTGTGAGGTTCCTGAGAACAGGCCGCACACCCACTTCTTTACCGAATCGATAACCGGACACCCGTGTCCCGCTGAGCGGTGTTCAGCCTGTCCGGGCGTCGAGTACGTCGTTCAGTGCCCCGCCCAGGACCCTGCGCAGCAGGCGCGCGTCGGGGGCGACCGCTGTCACCAGCACGGCCGGACCGGCGAGCGGAGTGAGGACGGCGGCCGGTCCCAGCAGGCGCGTTTCGGGGTATTCCTCCGCGAATAACGGGTCGACAACGAGGAGTTGGCCAACAGCCCGATGGCTGCCCAGGACGGCCGCACCATCCCAGCCGCCGGGCGCTCCCGGCCCGTACGCCACCTGCTGGTCGATGAGCGGACGGCCGGCGCGATGCACCGTGAGCCGGCTGCCGAGAGTGCCGGTGCCCTCGCCGTGACGGCCGAGGATCTGCTCCGCGCGCAACACCAGCCGTGCGGTGGAGGCGAGTTCGACCCGCGTGGTCATGCGCAGAGTGCTGCCGTGCGCCGAGACGAGCTGCTCCGGCAGCCAGCGGAGCTCGGCCCGGCTCCCCCACGCTCAACTCGATGTCGTACGCGGCGGGTCCGGCGCAGGCTTTCTGCCCCTACCGACCGCCGGCGCGCTCCCGGACTCTCCGGCGACGCCACCGCGGCGCAGAGGCCGGGCCGCACCGGCGCTCATCGGCGTGACCACCCCGACCGAGGTGGGCGCCGCGGCGCCCACCGGCAGTCAGCCCGGCGTGCTCATCGGCGACCGGTGGGCCGGGGCGCTCGGGCTCACCGTGCCGCCCATCGGCGGCACGGTGACGGGGGCTCGCCGCACAGGCATCCGGTACCCTCCGCCCACCGCCGGCAAGGTACGGCACGGGCACATCCGCGTCGCGGCCCGCCGGAAGCGCTCAGCCGCCCGGCTCGCGATGCCCCCGGTGTTCCGCCGCGATGCCGAAGCGCCGCCGTTCGCCGGGAGCGGACACCGAGGAGCCGACCGAGGAGACCGAGCTGATCACCTGCTCCTCGGCAGCCGCGCCGTCGGTTTCGAGTCGCTCCAGGTCAGCGGCCGAAACGAGCGCCACGAGCGGCTTGCCGTGCCGCGTCACGACCACTCTCTCGCCGCCGTAGACGACGCGGTTGATCAGTTCGGCGAGCTCAGCTCGGGCTTGCGTCACCGGAATCTCGTAGGCCATGCTCCCTAGCCTATGTAATGAAGGTCAGCCGTCCAGGTCAGCAGGCTGGAGTCCAGGAGGCCACGACCGGCTCGGTGGTGGCCCGGGCCGTCGTGCCCAAGTGCCGCGACGGCCGTTCCTTGCCGCCGATGTGACCTGGTCACCATCACCATGGGGAAGATCAGCGAGAACAAGCCGGCGGCCTCCTGCTCAGGCTGTTTCGCCTGGGGCCAACTGCCCGGCCGGTTCTGCCGCGGCTGCTCTACCTACGGCCGGCAACACGCCGTCGGCGAGTGCGTCGGCTGCTGGCTGCCGGCGGCCGGTCCCAGTCGATGACAAGCACGGATACTGCCGCCTCTGTCGAGCTCAGGCGACCTGGGCGATCAAGGGCCCGTTTCTCGTTGTGCTGGGCTTGGTGATCGCCTCGCGGGCCCCGTCAGAACGCAAAAGACCGCCAGCCCATGCGTGGGCTGAGGGTTGTGCGCCACCGACTTCACTGCCGCTGACGGACTGTTCACCCTGGCCGTGGTCCTGACCTGTCGTCGCCGCGCCGCGCTCGACCGACCTCGGGCGGGCGGCGTCTCAGTCGGCGGCGATGACGGGCGGGAGGGTGAAGGTGCCGTCGAAGACCGCGTCCTGGGGTTCGTACAGGCGCAGGATGGGCCGGAAAGGTCGTCCGGGCGGGGTGGGCAGCCAGTTGGCGCGGCGGTCGGGGTCGGAGGGCTCGGTGGGCTGCAGGTAGAGGGGCAGGGAGCCGTCGGCCGCGTAGGTCAGCTCGGGGGTGCGGTCGCCGATGGAGTAGCGGTCGGCGGGATGGTGGGCTGCTGTTGGTTTGCTGCGTTGAAGTGAGTTGTGGTGAGCATGAGTGAGTCCTGTCGGCGGCTTCGTGGGGTGGGAACGGGGGTTCTGGGGTCGAATGGGTGACCTTGGCGGCTGGTGCTCGTTGGACTGGGTAGCGGGTGTCCGGCCTTGAGGGAGGGGGTGTTGTGGTGGGTGGTGTGCGGGAGTTGGCGGCGCCGTTCGTGGTGGCCGGGCCGTGCGGGGTGGCGGTCCGGGACCGTCTCAAGCACCTCACGCCCCGCGACGAGGAGGTTCTGCGTGCGGTCGGTGAGCACCAGGGCCGTCTGGCTTCGCGCGATCTGAAGGCCCGTTGTGCGGATGGTCTGGAGCACAGCAAGGAGACCTGGGCGTCACGCAAGCGGGACCTGACCGGGGTGTCGTCGTCGCGGATCGCGGGTGCGATCACCAAGGCCACCCACGACCAGTGGGCGCTCGCCCGACGCTGCCAGGCTGCGCACATCCAGACGCTGGAAGCCGGGATCAGGACGCTGCGGCACCGCCTGTCCCTCCCCCTCGGCGCTCCGGGCACCAAGCGGGCCCCAGGCGGCTACCGGTCCAGGGGTGAGTGGTTCCACAAGTCCCGCCGCCTCGCGGCGCTGGAAGCCCGGCATGATGCTGCGGTCCGTGACCGGCAGGCCGGACGCGTCCGGGTCGTACGGGGCGGCAAACGCCTCCTCCACACCCGCCACCACCTCACCCGGGCCCGGCTGACCGAGGAGCAGTGGCGGGAGCGCTGGGAGGCGGAGCGCTGGTTTCTTGCCGCCGACGGCGAGTCGGGGAAGCGGTTCGGGAACGAGACCATCCGCGTCACCCCGGACGGCGAGATCAGCATCAAACTGCCCGCCCCACTCTCCCACCTCGCCAACACCAAACACGGCCGGTACACCCTCACCTCGACCGTAAGGTTTGCGCACCGGGGCGTGGAGTGGACCGACCGCATCACCACGAACCGGGCCGTCGCCTACCGCATCCACCTCGACACGAACCGCGGCCGCTGGTACCTCACCGCGTCCTGGCAACGCCCCGTCGTCCAGACGATCCCGCTGGCCACCGCCCGCGCCCGGGGCATGATCGGCGTCGACACCAACGCCGACCACTTCGCCGCCTACCACCTCGACCCACACGGCAACCCCACCGGCGACCCGCACCGCTTCCCCTACAACCTGTCCGGCACCGCTACTCACCGCGACGCCCAGATCCGCCACGCCCTGACCCGCCTGATCAACTGGGCCAAGCAGGCCGGTGTTGCCGCGATCGCCATCGAGGACCTCGACTTCACCACCGAGAAGACCCGCGAGAAACACGGCCGCAGGAAACGGTTCCGGCAGCTGATCTCCGGCATCCCGACCGGCAAGCTCAGGGCCCGGCTGGTCTCCATGGCCGCGGAGCAGGGCCTGAGCATTGTCGCGGTCGACCCCGCCTACACCAGCGTGTGGGGTGCCCAGCACTGGCAGAAACCACTGGCCACCCCCAAGCGAAAGATGTCCCGTCATGATGCCGCCGGCATCGCGATCGGACGACGCGCCCTCGGACACCCGGTCCGGCGTCGGACGGCACCGCCCCCACACGACCGGAGAGATCGTGCGGGGCATCGGACCGCCCAGGCCAGG
The DNA here is from genome assembly GCF_043080425.1 of Streptomyces sp. NPDC015032. Taxonomy (NCBI): domain Bacteria; kingdom Bacillati; phylum Actinomycetota; class Actinomycetes; order Kitasatosporales; family Streptomycetaceae; genus Streptomyces; species Streptomyces sp. NPDC015032. The sequence goes on from NZ_JBIBVN010000006.1 coordinate 155,523, forward strand.
CCAGGCACCCGAGGACGTGAGGGAACCCGCCCACCCGCCACGGACCACGCCCCCAAAGACGTGCCGCCGAACGGGACGAGAAAGCGGCAACCCAGCGCATCCAACACCGTTCGGGACGCGCCCAGCACACATGATTGGGTCCAGGACCCACTCATGCACACTGGTTAGGAACGGTTGGCGACCAGGTAGTAGTCCGAGCGAGTACATGGTGATCGACCAGAAGGCGTCGACGGGCGGCAGCGTGCCGAAGCGCATGGTGTAGGCGCGGCTGCCGTCCAGTTGTCGGCCGTCGCCGTCGACGAACGTCATGGCGTACGCTGCCTCGTAGCCGTGGTTGCCCCACAGTCCGGCGCGGGCGGCGGCGGCCCGGACCGTGCGGGCCTGCGCGCGGTCGGGGATGATCCAGCGCGGGTCGTGCTCGGTGCCGACGCTGAAGTGGTCCAGGTTGTAGTCGAAGGCGTGGTAGGCCAGCCGCCAGCCGTTCTGCTCGGGGCCGACGCCGTGCTTGGTGAACTGCTCCATCTGCTCCTTGCCCGCCCGCAGCCCGGCGCGCAGGGCTGCGGAGAGTGCCGCGTCCGCGCTGGTGTAGGGCGAGGCGGTCTTCAGCAGCCCCAGCGGCTGGAACTTCTGCTGGTAGTCCTGGTCGTCGGTGGCCGGCGGCAGCGCCCGCATCCACAGCCGCAGCTTCTCGAAGAACTCCAGGTCCTCGCCCACGCCCGGGCCCGGCGACGCCGGCCGGCTCCAGGGTGAGGGCCTGCTGCAGGGCGGCCACCGCGGGCAGGTCCTCGGCACGGCACCGTCCCAGCCGGGCGGCGTGATCAGGAAGGTTCCCGCACCGGTTCCGGTGGCCCGGCGCCCGACGTAGGCGAAGTTGTTCGTCCACGCGTCCACGAACTGCAGCACGTAGTAGCGCCCGGCCGTGTCCGGCACCCGCAGCAGCAGCGGGCCCGCGCCCAGGTCCAGCTGCGCCATCGAGTAGACCGTGTCGTTGTTGATACTGACGAAGGTGTCCTCGGGCCCGGCGAGCTTGCCGGCGTGGCTGAAGGCGTTGAACGGGGCGGGCGCCATGTTGCCCATGTGCGGTGAACCGCTGCACCTGTTCCAGAATGAACACCGGCGGGTAGCCGTAGACGTACGCCTCGGCCGCCAGTACCTCAAGGTCCGACATCACACACCCCGCATCGTTCGAAGACTCCGGTGTTCGGATCGTCACCCGGTATGGGCCCTCCCGCCACCGGTCCGCTCCGGGCGCCGCGAAATGCCGCGGTCACCTGCAACGCTCCTCAGCGCGGGATGGCGTCACTCGACAGCCCCGAAACTCCCTGACCACCGCATTCCGTCGGTGCCCCACTGACACCGCCCAGCCGGGGCCGCGTGGTCCTCACCCGGCCTGTCCCCACTGCCCAGCGCGGAAGCACGAGGCGGGCCCTGGCCGCGTCTTGTCAGGGAGGCAGCCCCCCGGGGCCCGCACCCCACACGCTGTCGAGGCCGCAGCCACGGCCCCTTCGGACACTCCCCCCTGAGCCGGTCACCCGATCAGCGGCTCCCAATCACGCCGGAGTGGCTCCCAATCACCGCGGAGACCACCGGCCGTGGTCGAGTACATCCCCGCCGCAGGAACGACCGAGCGCATGGTTGTCGGGCTCAGCCCGATCTGGCGCCCCCTTTTCCTGGCCGGAGGTCGACTGGGAGCAGCTACGCGCAGTGGAGAAAGGCTGGCGCTCGCCGCTCGCGTCGCTGCGCCCGGCACCGGCACCGGCACCGGCACCGGCACCCGCCAGCCGTTCCTGCTCTGGGCAAGATCCGTTTCAAGACGGGCCCTGGTTCGGCGCAGCGCCGGTCGGGTCGCGGGCCTGGCTGGTCGTGGTCGGCGCGGTCGACCCGGCGGCGTAGCAGCTGCTCGTCATCACGGTCCATCCGTTCAGCCTGGCAGCCGCCACTGACAGCCGGGGCCGGTCGCGTCACCTGCGGAAGCGGAAGAGCCAGGTGCCGTCGGCCGGGCCCACGCCCGGTATCAGAAGAACTCGTCCAGGAGCTGGTAGAAGGCGGTCTTCGCCGGATCGACGCGCTCCGCGCCGTACCGCTCGACGAAACGCTGTACGCAGTGCGGACCGAACCACGGGTCCTCCTCGCGCGACAGTTCGCGCATCGCGAGGGCCAGGTCGGCGTGCCGGTCGGCGCGGCCGAGCCGGCCCACGTCGATCACCCCGGTCAGCCTGCGCGTCTCCGGGTCGAGCAGCACGTTGTCGGGGCACAGGTCCCCGTGGCAGACGACCAGGTCCTCCCGGGGCGGGCGGGTGCGTTCGAGTTCGGCTCGAAGTCGCCATTCCGACCAGCCTGCCCGCTCCTCCTCCAGGTCGTCCAGGTCGACCAGGCCCGCCTCCAGGTGGTGCAGCGCCTGCGGGATCATCACGTCCAGGCTCGCGTCGAACGGACACTCCGCGACGGGCAGTTCGTGCAGCTGCCGGGCGACGTCGGCCATCACCTCGGCCACCTCGGTGCGCTGCGCGGTGGGCCATTCCTCGGCGGCCGAGATGCCCGGTACCGCCTCGGTGACCAGCCAGGAGACGGTGTCGCCGGAGCCCAGGCCGACGACGCGCGGGACTGGCAGGCCCTGCGCCGCCAGCCATTCCAGGCGGTCGGCCTCCGCCTTGAGGTCGAGGCCGGTGTCCGGCTGGACGGGGACGAGTTTGGCGTACAGCTCGCCGGGGCCCGTGAGGTGGTGGACGAAGGCTCCGGAGTCGCCTTCGGTGACCGGCGTCCAGGTATGGCGGGGGTAAAGCTTTTGGACTTCTTCGTACGTGTCGCTCATGGGAGACACCCTGGCCGATGCCCGGACCCCGCCGTGGGCGTCACGCAGCACAGGGGCGGGAATGAGCCGTTCCCGCTGCGGTCATGACGAGGTGGCGGACGGTTTTCCCGTGCCGTCACCGCTGCCGTCGCCTTCCGGGGGTTCGAGGTTCTGCACCTTGCGCGCCTCCTCGACGATGGTCAGCACCGCGTCCGGGGTGGCCGGTGACAGCCCCTCGGCGCGCAGCGCCAGGTTGCGGACCCGGAAGTCGCGGAGCGCGACGGCCGGCCGGAGCTGGGAGTTGACCCGTTCGGCCATGTCCTCGCTGAGGAAGTACTCGGGCGGCACACCGAAGTACTCGGCGAGCACGTCGAGTTGCTCCAAGGTCACGCCTCCATCATAATTTTCTGTACGTCCTGTACATTTTTTACAGACACTTGCGCAGGCCCCGCTTGCGCGAGCCCCGTACAGATCCCGGAGGAGAGGCTTCGCCCATGCTGTTCCGCCCCGCCGCCCGCCATGTGCTGCCCGAGTTCACCGAGCGCACGACCAACGGGACCCGCACCCTCGACCCGTACTCCAAGCTGCTCGCCGAACGGATCGTCTTCCTCGGCACCCCGGTCGATGACACCGCGGCCAACGACCTGATCGCCCAGTTCATGTATCTGGAGCACGCCGCCCCGGACCGGCCCGTCTCCCTCTACATCAACTCCCCCGGTGGCTCGTTCGGGGCCATGTCCGCGATCTACGACACGATGCAGTACCTCACCTGCGAAGTGGAGACCTACTGCCTCGGCCAGGCGGGTTCCTGCGCGTCGGCGCTGCTCGCGGCGGGCGCTCCCGGCAGGCGGCACGCCCTGCCCGGCGCCCGGGTCGTCGTGCAGCAGCCCGCACTCACCGAGCCGATGCAGGGCCAGCCGTCCGATCTGGAGATCGAGGCACGGGAATGGGAACGGGTCCACGAGATGCTCATCACACTGCTGGCCCGTCATACCGGCCGTGATGCCGGCCGGATCGCCGACGATATCGAGCGCGATCTCATCCTCGACGCCCCGGGGGCCAAGGCATACGGCCTGGTGGACCACATCACGGAGAGCCGGAAGTCCTCGCTCCCGCCGCAGGGCACGCGGTGAACGCCCGATGCAGCCGTCCGAGTTGCCGCCGCTTCCCGCACTGACGTGCGCCGAGGGGGAGTTCATCGACCGCTATCTCGAAGTCCTCGACCAACTGGGCCGGATCAACCCGGCCCACGGAGGCGACACCTACAGCGCGCTGCGGGCCGCACAGGCGCTGGCCTCACGGGCGGGCGCGCTGCGGGACGCCCTCGCGTCGATGCACGAGCGAGGCGAGGCACAGCTCCACGCCGTCACCCTGGCGCGGGCACTGCGAGTGCTGGACGGGGAACGACGGGCCGGACGCGTCACCGTACCCCCCGCTCCGGCGAGTTGATCAGCCGTTTTCGCACCGGACCCCGACGCGGCCGGCCCAACTCCCCGCGCCCCACTCGAAGGGGCAGCCAACTCCCCTTCGCGACACGCCCGGTGGCCACATCGGAATTCCTAGCTCTTTCGGCGTAGAAAGTCCCCCTCACGAGGGACATCTCAACTTGCGTTTTCCGGGTGATCAGTGGGCGGAATCTTTGATTCCGCCCCTGGTACGGGGCTGGCCCGAGTGACCGTCGGGAACCTCCGAAAACATCCGCTCCACCCGAACGGGTCAGTCGTGAGGAGCCTCACAAATCACTGTTTCCCCTCGGAAATCCGGCAGTCGGTGAGTCAAGATCCCTGGGACGACAAGCCCCCGCCACCGCGGCGGGGCGGTCCGGGCGGACGCCGAGTCCTGCCGCCGCGCGGATGACTGGTCGACAGAAGTGGATCGGCAGGAGTGGAGGACCCGAGCACAACGGGCCGACCGGATCAATGGTCGGCCCTCGGGGTGAAGCCGCCGAGCGCGGCCGGGCAACTTCGCCAGCCCGAACCCGACAGGTCATCCTTCACAGGCGGCTGACGAAGGGTTGCGCATGACTGCGCAGGTTCATGTCCCGTCTCTGCTCGCCCGGGCCGGCACGGCCTCGGTTCTGACTCTGGCCGCCGTCGGCGGCACCATGCTCGTCCCGGGCGCGGCTCCGGAAGCCCAGGCGGCGACTCTCTCCATGAAGGCGCTGAAGGTCGCCGCGTCCAAGAAGGGATCGCCGTACAGGTGGGGGGCCACCGGCCCCAACCGCTTCGACTGCTCGGGCCTGACGGTCTACTCGTTCAAGAAGGCGGGCAAGAAACTCCCCCGCACGGCCCAGCAGCAGTACAACAAGGCCCGCCACATCTCGGCCTCGCACAGGCAACGCGGCGATCTGGTCTTCTTCCATTCCGGCCGCAGCGTCTACCACGTGGGGATCTACGCCGGCCATGGCAAGATCTGGCACTCGCCGAGATCCGGCGCGGTGGTCCGGCTGGAGAAGATCTGGACGAAGCGGGTCTATTACGGACGGGTCCGCTGACACCTGTCCGGCGGATCGCGGACCGGGGCGCGGACCTCGGCCGCGCCCTGCCGGGCGAGGCCCGCACTCCGGCGCCGGTCCGCCCCTTCTCGGCGCCGGAGGGACCTCGGCACGAGGGGCGTCGCCGCGGTGGCCGCCGGCGAGGTCGACCTCGCGCTGGGCCACGTGTACGAGCCGATGACCCCGGCCGGCCCTCCGGGGTACTCGCCGAGCCGCTGCTGGTCGAGGAACTGATCCTGATCACGGGGCGGGACAGATGCCGGCCGAAGGCGCTGGGAGACTGCCGGTGCCGGAGCTCGCGGGGCGGCCGCTGATCAGCAGCGCGCCGACCCATCGGCCGCGTGGCGGGGTGGAACAGGCGTTGGCCCAGGTGCGGCGACGGCCCGGCGACCGGGCGGTGACGGCGGGTGATCGAGCGGTCGAGGGTGTGCGGTCAGCGTGCGGTCGGGCATCAGCGCGACAGCCTTGGCGTCATAGGCCGGCAGCGAGCTGCCCACGAACAGGTGCCGGTCACGGTGCGGCCCTCGTACAGGTCGGGCGCATGCACGACATGCCCCTCGGTACGTGATGTGTCGGCGCAGACCGTCACGCCCGGGGTGAGGCCCCGAGCAGGATGAAACAGCACGGCTTCGGCCACCATGGATCTCCCACAGTCGTCGGGCAGGAACTGATCCACAGATCCAGCGCACTGCTCGGGGAGTGCGGCCGGCGGCCGACCGCGGGGAACGTCGCGGACGCAGGCCGGTCAGTTCTGTACGGGGATGCTCCACGGGAGCTCGATCCAGACCGTCTTGCCGCCGTCGGCGGTGGGGGTGACGGTGAGTCGGCCGCCGCATTCCTTGGCCAGCGAGCGAATGATCACCATGCCCCGCCCATTGTCCTGCTGAACGGCGGCGGGCAACCGCCGCGGCCGGCGTGGGTGGCTGTCCCTCACCCCCAGGTGCAGATTCTCCTCCCGCTCCAGCCTCAGCTCCACGGTGAAGGTGGGCGACTGCCCGAACGTGTGCTGGACGGCGTTGGTCGCGAGCTCCGAGACGATGAGCCGGATGCTGTCGGCGAACTCGGTGCCGACGGCGAGACCCCATTCCGTGAGCACCCGGTCCACATATCTGCGGGCCGCCGCGACCGAGACCGGCTCGCTCGGCAGAGTGACGTGTGCTTCTTGATGGTCTGCCATGGCGAGCCGTCCCTTTCCCACCCGGACCGACCCACGTTCGGCCCAAGTTGCGCTTCGCGCCAGATTGCCACTGATGCTGCCCTCTGTGACGGCGATCCACCAAGATATGCATATATCTGTCGCTCAATGCGGTGAACCTGCCGCGCAAGGCCGCATGCGGACGCCACACTGTCCGCTCGGCAGAAGAGGGAGGGAGGCCGCAGATGCACCATGGCCCTGCGGTACGACGCCGCAAGCTCGGGGAGGAGCTCCGGAGTCTGCGCCATGTGTCGGGACTGACCAGCCGGGACGCCGCGCGGATGCTCGGCTGGCACCAGTCGAAGGTGAGCCGGATCGAGACCGGTGTCAGTGGAGTGCGGCCGGCCGATGTGGCACGGCTGCTGGACACGTACGGCGTGGACGACCCGCAACTGCGCACGCTCCTGGAAGCGTTGGCGGGTTCGGCGGGCGGTGGCGGCACCGGCTGGTGGCATGCCTACCGTGGTCTGATTCCGCCCCAGTACCGCGACTTCATCAGCCTGGAGTCCCAGGCGCGTACCGCGCGGACCCTGGAGACCTCGGTGGTACCCGGGCTCCTGCAGACGGCGGACTACGCCCGTGCGGTGACCCTGGCGTCACTCGACGGATTACCCGCCGGCCAGCTGGACTCCCTGGTGGAGGTACGGCTCGCCCGGCAGGGGGTGCTGCGGACCGATCCGCCGCTGCGGCTGAGCGCGGTGCTCGACGAGGCGGTGCTGCGGCGCCAGGTCGGCGGGTGCCGGGTGATGCGAAACCAGCTGCGCCATCTGACCCGTGTGGCTCAACTGCCCCACGTGCAGCTTCAGTTGTTGCCCTTCTCGGTCGGCGGCTACGCCGGCCTCACCGGCCCTTTCGTTATCTTCTCATTTCCGAACACTTCTGATCTGGACGTGGTAGTTCTCGACCATTTGACGAGTAGCCTCTATCTGGAGCGGAAAGAAGACCTTGAGGCGTACAGCTCGGCCTTCCGCACGATGCAGTCACACGCGCTGTCGCCGCAGCACTCGTTGGAGCTCATCGCCGCGATCGACCGCGACGGTCAGTGACCCCGGACTGCCCGAGGGGGCGTCATGTCGGATTGCCTCGCACAGCACGAGTTACGGTGGCGGCGCAGCAGCCGCAGCACGGGTATGAACAACTGCGTGGAGGCCGCCCCGTTCGGTGACGGACGGCTGACCGTACGGGACTCCAAGGATGTGTCCAGGACACCGCTGCGGTTCTCCGCGGCGGCCTGGACCTCCTTCGTCTCCGGCCTGCACCGGGGGTCGGTCGGCTGACGGGGGCGGCTTGCGGGCGGGCGCCACGGGCGCGGGCCCGTCCAGGCCCTCATTGGCGCCCTGGACGGGCCCGGGTCGCCGCCGCGCTTGTCCTTCTCTACGCGCAACCCGTCATCCGCATCGTCCGCATCACTACCAACGACGTCATCGACGACGGGACCACCGTCTCCGTCCGGCTGGGAGATCCGCCCTCCCCACTTCCGGAGCCCGTCGCTGACCTCATGCGGGCATGCGTCCAGTCCTGCCAGCACCTGCCCTACGCCAGCAGCAGAAGCTCACAGTGGCTCTTCCCCGGCCGCCGGCCCGGACAGCCGATGAGACCCGGTCAGCCTCCAAGTCCACCTGCGGGAGATCGGCGTCCCGCCGCACCGCGGCAGGACCTCCGCGATCCGACAACTCGTCCTCCAGGCCCCGGCTCCCGTCATCGCGAAGGCGTTCGGTTACCACGACAAGACAGCCACTCGCCTGGTCACCGAAGCCGGAGGAACCTGGAGCCGATACGCCCCTGGCGACCATGAACGGCGCAGATGACTGACAATGCCGGGATGACCCGACCCAGAATCCGTGTCGCCGCATACGTCATCCGGAACCGCGCCGTCCCCGAAGTTCTGGTCCTCGACCACATCGGTATGCCGGAGGCCGGCACCCAAGTCCCCGCGGGGGGAGTCAAATCAGGCGAAGAACCAGAAGAGGCGGTCCTTCGAGAGGTCGCCGAGGAAACCGGTCTGCTGACAGCCACGGTCGTCCGACAGATTGCCGTGGAGAGCAAGCCCCATCCCGACACCGGTCAGCCACGACGAACCACTTTCTTCTTTCTGCAGGCATCGGCAGAAACCCGCGATGCGTGGAACCACCACGTCAAGGGCGCCGGAAAGGACGCCGGCCTCATCTTCACCTGCCGGTTCCTCCCCCTGCCTCTGGAACAACCCCTGGCGGACGACCAAGACGCATGGCTGGGCCACATTGCCCCGCGCTGGACCACCCTCACCGTCGACAGTCAGTAGTCAGAGGTCGGCCCAGCCGCTGAATACGCGACACCTCAGCATGCGGGCTCACCAGTCCCGAGGGCCGGAGCGGTCCGCCGCACGATCGCCACCGCGTCGGCGATCTGCTCCTCGGTCAGATCGGCTCGCGCGGTCAGCCGAAGCCGGGAAACACCGTCCGGCACCGACGGCGGCCGGAAGCACCCCACCGCGATTCCGGCAGTACGGCAGTCGGCCGCCCAGCGCACCGCCGCGTCCGCCGAGGGCGCCCGCACCGAGACCACGGCCGCGTCGGGGCGCACAGCGGTCAGACCGGCCGCAGTCAGTCGCTCGTACAGCGTGGTGGCGACCCCACGGACCCGGCCGACGCGTTCCGGCTCACGGCCGAGCAGCCGCAGGCTGCCCAGCGCGGCACCGGCGGCAGCCGGCGCGAGGCCCGTGTCGAAAATGAACGTACGGGCGGTGTTGACCAGGTGCTCGATGACCCGGGCCGGGCCGAGTACCGCTCCGCCCTGGCTGCCCAGGGACTTGGAGAGGGTGAGCGTGGTGACGATGCCGTCACCGCCCGCGAGACCCGCGGCCGCGGGCGCGCCCCGGCCGCCCTCCCCCAGCACACCCAGGCCGTGCGCGTCGTCGACGAGCAGCGCGGCACTCTCCGTCCGGCAGGCGTCGGCCAGTTCGGGCAGCGGCGCGGCGTCGCCGTCCACCGAGAAGACCGAGTCGGTAACCACCAGCGCGCGGCCCCCGTGCATGCGCAGGGCCTGGCGTACGGCGTCGGGATCGGCATGCGGCACGACTGCGGTCTGGGCCCGGGAAAGCCGGCAACCGTCCACGATGGAGGCGTGGTTGCCCGCATCGGAGACGATCAGCGAGCCGCGGCCGGAGAGCGCGGTGAGCGCGGCGAGGTTGGCCGCGTAGCCCGACGACAGGACCATGGCCGCTTCGAACCCGCAGAAATCGGCCAGTTCGTGTTCGAGTTCGGCGTGCAGCTCGGTGGAGCCGGTGACGAGACGCGACCCGGTCGCACCCGCGCCCCACCGGTGCGCGGCCTCGGCGGCGGCAGCGATGACCTCGGGGTGCCGGGTCAGGCCCAGATAGTCGTTGCTCGCAAGGTCCAGGAGTGCGGGTTCGGCGGGCCGGGGGCGGAGCGTACGGACAAGTCCGGCGTCCGCACGGCGGCGCGCCTCGTCGTCGATCCAGTCAAACGGAGAGAAGGGGGAGAAGGGAGAGAAGGGCATGAGCGGTCCCTTTTGTAGGCAGTTCACAGACCCTAGCCGGATGCGCAGCAGGTCATGGTGTGGCAATACACACACCCCAGACGGGCTCTGTTGTCCGGTTCCTCCTTGGCTACGGGTCATGCCGTAGGCCAGGATCAGTGCCATGGACCTCCTGAACACACTGGTGGACAAGGGGCTGCGGCGCGAGCTGCCGACCCGCGAAGAAGCACTCGCCGTACTGGCGACCTCGGACGACGATCTGCTCGACGTGGTGGCCGCGGCCGGGAAGGTGCGGCGTCAGTGGTTCGGGCGTCGCGTGAAACTGAACTATCTGGTCAATCTCAAGTCCGGGCTCTGCCCCGAGGACTGCTCGTACTGCTCGCAGCGACTCGGCTCGAAGGCCGGGATCCTCAAGTACACCTGGCTGAAACCGGATGAGGCGTCGAAGGCCGCTGCGGCCGGGGTGGCGGGTGGCGCCAAGCGGGTGTGTCTGGTGGCGAGCGGTCGCGGTCCGACGGACCGTGATGTCGACCGGGTCTCGGAGACCATCGAGGCGATCAAGGATCAGCACGAGGGCATCGAGGTGTGCGCCTGTCTCGGTCTGCTCTCCGACGGACAGGCCGACCGGCTGCGTTCGGCGGGCGCCGACGCGTACAACCACAACCTCAACACGTCCGAGGGGACCTACGGGGACATCACGACCACCCACACCTACGCGGACCGGGTGGAGACCGTGCGGCAGGCGCAGACTGCCGGGCTCTCCGCGTGCTCCGGGCTGATTGCCGGGATGGGAGAGAGCGACGCCGATCTGGTCGATGTCGTCTTCTCGCTGCGCGAGCTGGACCCGGACTCGGTGCCGGTGAACTTTCTGATCCCGTTCGAGGGAACCCCGCTGGCCAAGGAGTGGAACCTCACCCCGCAGCGATGCCTGCGCATCCTGGCAATGGTCCGGTTCGTCTGCCCGGATGTGGAGGTACGTCTCGCGGGCGGGCGCGAGGTGCATCTGCGCTCGATGCAGCCGCTCGCCCTGCACCTGGTCAACTCGATCTTCCTGGGCGACTACCTGACCAGTGAGGGGCAGGCGGGGCAGGCGGATCTGGACATGATCACGGACGCCGGTTTCGAGGTGGAGGGAGCGGGGACGACGACGCTGCCCGCGCACCGAGCGGAGGCGGGCGGCGGCTGTGGTTCGCACGACGGCGGCTGCGCGCCCAGCGGCGACCGGCCCGGGGACGGTGCCGAGGCACCGGTGGCCGGGGCCGAAGAGGTCCCGGCCGCGCGCACGGATCTGGTCGCGGTGCGCCGTCGCGGTGCGGGCACGGATCTCGCCCCCAATGCCTGAGGCCCTCGCCCCGGCCGAGCTGCGGTCCCTGGACCGGGCCCACGTCTGGCATCCGTACGGCCCGATGCCGGGACGTCAGGAGCCGCTGGTCGTGGAGTCCGCGTCCGGGGTGCGGCTCCGGCTCGCCGAACCGGCCCACGGACAGCGCGAACTGGTCGACGGCATGTCGTCGTGGTGGTCGGCGGTGCACGGCTACAACCACCCGGTGCTCAACGCAGCGGCACGCGGCCAGCTGGACCGGATGAGTCATGTGATGTTCGGCGGGCTCACCCATGAGCCCGCCGTGCGGCTGGCCACCAGGCTGGTGGAGATCACCCCGGAGCCGCTGCGGCACGTCTTCCTCGCCGACTCGGGTTCGGTGTCGGTCGAGGTCGCGGTGAAGATGTGTCTGCAGTACTGGCGCTCGGCCGGGCGGCCGGCCAAGCAGCGGCTGCTGACCTGGCGCGGCGGCTACCACGGGGACACCTGGCAGCCGATGTCGGTGTGCGACCCCGAGGGCGGCATGCACGAGCTGTGGTCGGGCGTACTGCCCCGGCAGGTCTTCGCGGACGAGCCGCCGGCCGGTTTCGAGGCGGATCCGGATGCCGCGTACGCGCGTCACCTGCGAGAACTGATCGCTGAGCACGCCGAACAGCTGGCCGCGGTGATCGTGGAGCCGGTGGTGCAGGGTGCGGGCGGGATGCGGTTCCACTCCCCCGCCTATCTGCGGGTGCTGCGCGAGGCGTGCGACGCGCACGACGTGCTGCTGGTGTTCGACGAGATCGCCACGGGCTTCGGCCGTACGGGAAAGCTCTTCGCCGCCGGGCATACCGGGATCTCGCCCGATGTCATGTGCGTGGGCAAGGCGCTGACCGGCGGCTATCTGACGATGGCGGCGACGCTGTGCACCTCTCGGGTGGCGGAGGGCATCTCGCGCGGCGAGGTGCCGGTGCTGGCACACGGACCGACGTTCATGGGCAATCCGCTCGCCGCCGCGGTGGCCTGCGCCTCCATCGACCTGCTGCTCGGCCAGGACTGGGAACAGGAGGTCCGGCGGATCGGTACGGGGCTGCGTAAAGGTCTCGCTCCGGCGGCGGAGCTGCCCGGGGTGCGCGATGTGCGGGTGCTGGGCGCGATCGGCGTCGTACAGCTCGACCACGAGGTGGACATGGCGGCCGCGACCCGGGCGGCGGTACGGGAGGGCGTGTGGCTGCGGCCGTTCCGCGATCTCGTCTACACGATGCCGCCGTATGTGACCGGTGACGACGATGTGGCGCGGATCTGCCGCGCCGTCTGCGCGGCAGCGCGGGAGGGCTGAGATGACGGTTCTGGTGGTGACGGGTACCGGCACGGAGATCGGCAAGACGATCGTGACGGCGGCTGTGGCGGCGGCGTGCCGGGATCGCCGCGTAGCGGTGCTCAAGCCCGCGCAGACGGGGCTGGCGCCCGGCGAGCCCGGGGATGCCGCCGAGGTGGTACGGCTGGCGGGAGGTCATGTGACCGCGGTCGAACTGGCCCGGTTCCCCGAGCCGTTGGCCCCGGCCACGGCCGCCCGCAGGGCGGGTCTCCCGCCGGTGCGGCCGTACGAGATCGCCGAGGCGGCCGAGAAACTGGCGACCGAGCACGATCTGGTGCTGGTCGAGGGTGCGGGCGGACTGCTCGTGCGGTTCGACGACGAGGGCGCGACCCTCGCCGACGCGGCCCGGCTGCTGGCCGCACCGGTTCTGGTCGTGACCCCGGCCGGGCTGGGCACGCTCAACGCCACCGCGCTTACCTCGGAGGCCCTGCGGGCCCGGGACCTGGAGTGTCTCGGTGTGGTGGTGGGCAGCATGCCCGCCGAGCCGGATCTCGCGGCGCGCTGCAACCTGGCGGACCTTCCGGTGGCGGCGGGCGCCCCGCTGCTGGGTGCGGTGCCGGCTGGTGCGGGGGCGCTCGGGCCGGCCGACTTCCGCGCACGGGCCGGGAGTTGGCTGGCGGCGGAGCTGGGCGGGAACCGGCCCCCGGATGAACGGCCGAGCCGTGGCTGACGGGGGAGAATCGAAGTAGCCGTACCGTGCGGGTCGAGCACCGTGCCGAGGAGGTCCGTCATGCGTCTTCGCAGCACGAAAATCCCGGAGGACGCGGTGCACCACCCTGTCTTCGCCAGGCTCTACGCCCGGCTGAGCGTGGCCGCGGAGACCGGTGCGGGACTGGCCTCGGTGCGCGCGGAACTGTTGTCCGGGCTGTCCGGCCGGGTCATCGACATCGGTGCGGGCAACGGCTTGAACTTCGCGCACTACCCGCCCGCGGTATCGGAGGTGGTGGCAATCGAACCCGATCGCACCCTGCGGCAGTTGGCGGTGCGGTCGGCGCTGCGGGCCGGGGTTCCGGTGGATGTGGTACCGGGCACGGCGGAGGCCCTGCCGGTGAAGAGCGAGGCGTTCGACGGGGCGGTCACCTCGCTGGTGCTGTGCACCGTACGGAGCGTGGAGCGGTCGCTCGCGGAGATCGTGCGAGTGCTGCGGCCGGGCGGTGAGCTGCGCTTCTTCGAGCATGTGCGGGCCGACGACCGGGCCATGGCAACCACCCAGCGGGTACTGGACCGTACGGTCTGGCCGCTGGTGGCCGGCGGGTGTCACACGGCGCGCGACACCCTGGCCGCCATCGAGAGGGCCGGGTTGACGGTGGAGACCTACCGCCGGGTCAGGATGCCGGACCGGGGCATCCGGCTGCCCACGTCCGACTGTGTGCTGGGCGTGGCACGGCGACCGACCGTGGTGGGCTGACACGTCGGCCCACCACCGCGCACCGGCGGCACTCCCGAAACGAAGACGTCCTGCGTACGGGGGCCTCGGAGACGTACCCCGTACCGAAGACCTCTCACCCGACCGGAGACGTCACAGGCTCCACTGGCGCAGCTCATCCGCGATGGCCCGGACGTCCGCCTTGTCCTCCCTCACCAGTCGGGCCAGATCGCGCACCCGCTCGGGCGAGGTGACGACCTTCAGCCCGGACGCGACGAGATAGCCGTAGGCGACAGCGGAGGAGAACATCGCGTTGGAGTGTTCGAGAGCGGGGACATTGATCAGCAACTGCAGCAGGGCCGCGGCCCTGGAATGCGGGTCGCTGTAGACGGGGCTGCCGAAGATCTCGGCCTCATGGCGGGCCACCGCGGCCACGAGCGCACCCCAGTCGACGACCTGAGGATCGCCGGGGGTCTTGTGCTCAGCCACCATGAGCAGCCAGGAAAGGTCGATCTGGAGATTCAACGCGTGCCTTTGCGCTCCGGGCCGAACTCCTCGGCGAACACCGACTCGTACTGCTTCATGAAGTCGGCCGCGGCTTCGACAAAGGTGTGTCCGACCTCTCCCGCATCCTGCTTCACGAGTTCTTCTATGTAGCGGTTCACACTCATCCCCCTCTGGAGCGCGCGCTGTCGCGCGGCCTCGGCGGTGGCCTCGTCCACTCTCACGTTCAGCTGAGTCTTGGGCACAGAAACACGCTAGCGCGGGTGCGCTAGCACCGGCAAGAGGAGCCTTGCGGTGCCCCGTACACCGGTCGGTCCGCTTCATACCGGTCGTCGGCGACCACATGGCGGAACTCGTTCGACGCCGCCGAGGTCACGGTGGTGGGATCCTCGCATGAACGATCTCGCTGCGGAGATGTCCGGCCTCGTCGTACGGGCCGCCACGCCGGCCGACCTCGACGCCGTCCTCGCCTTCTGGAAGGCGGCTGCCGAGGGAACCAGCATCAGCGACGACCGGGACGGGGTGGAGCGGCTCGTCGCCCGTGATCCGCAGGCGCTGATCCTCGCCGAGTACGACGGCGTACTCGCCGGAACGGTGATCGCCGGGTTCGACGGCTGGCGGTGCCATCTGTACCGGCTCGCGGTCCACCCCGACCGGCGGCGCCGAGGTGTCGGCAGCGCGCTCCTCGCCGCCGCGGAGGAACGATTCGTGCGGCTGGGCGGACGCCGCGGCGACGCGATGGTGCTCGATCGCAACCACCGGGCGCAGCACGCCTGGCGCGCCGCGGGCTATGGGCCCGAGCCCCAGTGGAGCCGTTGGGTGAAACCCCTCACGGACCGAGTCGGCGATCGCCGGGATGAGCGGCCGTCTTTGCCGATCCTTTACGATAGGTGACTCCTGACCGATTCTTCCGAAAGGTGTGAGCGTCCGCCCATGGGCGAGCCTCCCAGTAGTCGACAGCTCCGACATCGAGCGATCCTCCCGGCCCTGCCCGATCATGGGACGGAGGTGAACCGATGACCGAAGTGCTCCTGCTGCTCGTGGCGGTGCTGCTCTCGCTCGCCTGCGGTGTCTTCGTCGCGGCCGAATTCTCGCTGACCACCGTCGAGCGCGGCCAGCTCGAACGGGCCGTGGAACGAGGTGAGCGCGGCGCGGCGAGCGCCATGAAGGCCGTACGCAGCCTCACCTTCCAGCTCTCCGGCGCGCAGCTCGGCATCACCGTCACCAACCTGGTGGTCGGCATGCTCTCCGAACCGTCCATCGCGAAGCTGATCCGCGGGCCGGTGGAGGCCGTGGGCCTGTCGCCGAGCGTGGCGTCCTCGGTGGCCCTGGTCCTGGGAACGGCCCTGTCCACCGTATTCCTGATGGTCGTCGGCGAGCTCGTCCCGAAGAACTGGGCCATCTCGTCCCCGCTCGCCATGGTGAAGGTGGTGGCGACCCCGCAGCGGGCCTTCACCGCCGTCTTCCGGCCGTTCATCAGCCACCTCAACAACACCGCGAACCGGATCGTGCGCCGTTTCGGCCTGGAGCCGACCGAGGAACTGGCCTCCGCGCGCAGCCCGCAGGAGCTGGTGGCGCTGGCCCGGCACTCGGCGAAGGCGGGCGCGCTGGAGGCGGACACCGCGGAGCTGTTCGTGCGCACCCTCAACCTGGCGGAACTCACGGCGGAGAACGTCATGACGCCGCGGGTGCAGGTCACCGCGCTGGAGGTGCAGGCGACCGCCGAGGACGTCGCGAACGCCACCCGGGCGACCGGCCTGTCCCGCTTCCCCGTCTACCGGGGGAGCCTCGACACCGTCGTCGGTGTGGCGCACATCAAGGACGTGCTGGCCGTCCCGGCCGAACAGCGGCCCCGTACGAGCGTCTCGGAGATGCTGCGCGAGCCCCTGCTCGTACCGGAGACCCTCACCGTGGACCGGCTCTTGGACCGGCTGTCCGGCAAGCTCGCCATGGCCGTCGTCATCGACGAGTACGGCGGGACGGCCGGAGTCGTGACACTGGAGGACATCGTCGAGGAGGTGGTCGGCGAGGTGCGCGACGAGCACGACCCGCACGAGACGACGGACCTGGCACCGGCCGGCGAGGACGCCGACGGACGGAACCTGTGGTCGGCCGACGGTGCCGCCCGCATCGACCAGCTGAAGAGGATCGGACTGCGGGTGCCGGACGGACCGTACGAGACACTCGCCGGACTCGTCGCCACCGAAGTCGGCCGCATACCCGCCGTGGGTGATTCGTTCGAGCTGGCCGGCTGGCGGGTCGACGTGGTGGACGCCTCCGGGCGCCGTGCCGCGCGGGCCCTGCTGCATGCGCCGCTGCCCGGCGAGTGCGACGAACGGACGGAGGACGCCCGATGATCGCCGTCCAGCTCTTCGTCGGAGCGATGACCCTGGTCGTCAACGCCTTCTTCGTCGGCGCGGAGTTCGCGTTGATCTCCGTGCGCCGCAGCCAGATCGAGCCCGAGGCCGAGGCCGGGAACCGGCGGGCGCGGAGCGTCGTCTGGGGCCTCGAACACGTATCGGCGCTGCTCGCGGCCGCGCAGCTGGGTATCACCCTCTGCACGCTGGTCCTCGGCATCGTCGCCGAACCGGCCATCGCCCACCTGCTGGAGCCCGTCTTCGACGTGGTGGGGGTGCCGCAGGGACTGATTCACCCGATCTCGTTCGTGATCGCGCTGTCCCTGGCGACATATCTGCACATGCTGCTCGGCGAAATGGTGCCCAAGAACATCGCCCTGGCCGAGCCGGTGCGGGCCGCCCTGCTGCTCGGGCCGCCGCTGGTGGCCCTTGCCAGGACGCTGCGTCCGGTGATCTTCGCAATCAACACCTTCGCCAACACGCTGCTGAAACTGCTGCGGGTCGAGACGAAGAACGAGGTGTCCGCCACGTTCTCCGACGACGAACTGGCCCGGCTGGTGAAGGACGCCGGGGACGCGGGGCTGGTCGACGACCGTGCGGCCCAGCGGCTGCACCACGCCCTCGAACTGGGCCGGCGCCCGGTGCGGGATGTGGTGATGCCGGTGGAGCGTGTGGTGTACGCCAGGATCGGAACGACACCGGAACAACTGGAACAGCTCTCCTACGAAACCGGTTTCTCGCGCTTTCCGGTGATGGACAGCGAGGAACGGATCCTGGGCTATCTCCATGTGAAGGACGCCCTGGACGCCGCACCGCGCGATGTGCCGTTCCCCGTCACGGCAATGCGGCCGATCGCCCGGGTACGGGCCGCCACACCGCTCGACGACGTACTGACCGCGCTGCGGCGCAGCCGTACGCACCTGGCTGCGGTGCTCGACGAGGACGGCCGGCTGGCCGGCATGGTCACGATGGAGGACGTGCTGCGGGAACTGGTGGGCCGGCCCCAGCCACGCTGATCGGTGAGCGGGGGCGCCGGGGGCCCCGCCGGCCGGTGATGGTTCGGCCGCAGGGCCTGCCCGGCAGGCTTCGGGGCGCGGTGCGGGGCCGGCCGCGCCCCTTCGCGCGAAAGCGCCGCCGCCCCCGGAAGGGGCGGCCCCCACCGCGATACGATCGCATCGCCATGGAAATGAATGCCTCCTACACCAGTCTTGTCGCGGTCGGCGACTCGTTCACCGAGGGCATGTCGGACCTGCTGCCCGACGGCTCGTACCGGGGCTGGGCCGATGTCCTCGCCGGACGGCTCGCGGCCCGTACGCCGGGGTTCCGCTACGCGAATCTCGCTGTACGGGGCAAGCTGATCGGCCAGATCGTCGACGAACAGGTCGACGTGGCGGCCGCTATGCGGCCGGATGTCATCACACTCGTCGGCGGTCTCAACGACGCACTGCGGCCCAAGTGCGACATGGGCATGGTCCGGGGACGGCTCGACGAAGCCGTGGAACGTCTCGCTCCCTCGTGCAGACAGCTTGTGCTCATGCGCAGCCCCGGCCGCAACGGCCCGGTGATGGAGCGCTTCCGCCCGCGGATGGAGGAGCTGTTCTCCCTGGTCGACGAGTTGGCCGCCCGCCACGGCGCGCTGGTCGTCGATCTTTACGGGGCACCGGCCCTGGGCGATCCCCGGTTGTGGGACGTCGACCGGCTCCATTTGACGGCCGACGGGCACCACAGGGTTGCCGAGGCGGTCTGGCAGAAGCTGGGGCTGCCACAGGAGCGCGACTGGCGAACGCCGCTCCCGGCCGCCGTGCCCCCGAGGTGGGCGGTACGACGCGCCGAGGACCTCCGCTTCGCCCGTCGCCACCTGATGCCGTGGATCGGTCGCCGTCTGACCGGCCGCTCGTCCGGGGACGGGCGGACGGGTGCCCAGTACAGCGCCGAACTGGGCAGGGCGTTCTGGGTCACCCCCGAGGATGCCCGCGACCCCGGCCCGGTGACGACGTGGCGCCGGGTGGACGCGCCTCCGCTCCCGTAGCCACCCACGAACCGGACCACGGCGCCGGCCCGCACAGACCGCCGGCAGATTCTGGACACTGCTCTGCACGCGCACGGACAGACTCAGGTCAGAGCGCCTTCAGTAGATCAACTACTGATCATCTCTCACAGATTCCCCCTGCCGGTCGGCTGCGGCCCCATGGAAAGCGTCCCACCCGGCCGCAGCCGTCCGCAGTTCCTCGGCCTCCACGTGGACGTACTCGACCTCGGTGAAGGCCGCTTTCGTGCGCCCCGCCCAGGCGGCGAGGACGACGTCAGGCACACCCTTCGCAGCGAGGTGGCCGAGGCACGAGTGCCGCGCATCGCGGAGCCGCGCCCTTCGCATCTCCGGCTCGCGCATGAGCCGATGGGTGCGCGCGGAGGTGCCGCGTGTTCAGCGGCCCGGCCGTCGATGAACTCCTGGACGTGATCCTCGGTGAGGTCCTGGATCCGGACATGCCCAAGCCGATCGCGGACGTGCACCCGGGCGAGCCACTGTGCCCCACCCTGCGCCCGCCGCTGGAGCGGTGACGGACGAGCCACTTGCCACACTCCGGCCGGATCCGCATACCGGCGTCCGCACCCGGCGGCTTCCACGACTCGGCAATACGCGATGCGAACCGCTGTCCACACCGACGACGCCTGAGCGGTGAGGAGTTCCGCCAACCCTCGCAATCCCCCGGAAGGAGTACCCACACCCACAGGAGTGATCGAACTCAGCATCACGATCCATCATCCCGGCACCGCTGCGGCTGGATCGAGAATGCGAAAACACGTTCTAGATTTCGCCCCCGCAGCCCCGTTACGGGGACGGATAACCCCCCGTTATCCGATTACCTGTCCGCATCACGCCTCCGGGAGCGCCCATGCATACCCCTCCTCGACCTGCCCTCGTTGATCCTGCGTTCGAAACCGTCACCGCTCCCTCCGATACCTCCGTCTGCCGCATCGGCAGCTTGGGCAGGTTCCTGGCCGGCGCCTCCCGACCGGATACGAGGTACCTGGCATGACGCACTCCAGCAGCATTCCCGCGGTAGCCCGCGCTGCGGCCGACACAGCCCGTGCCCGGCCCCACGGACGTTCGTACAGGCCGCTGAACCGGCCCGCACGGGGAGGCACCCGGTGAAGAGGTTCTTCGGAAGGGTCAGGCCGGCCGAGCCGGAGGTTTCCGATGCGGAGCGCGAGCTCTTCGGCGGCCCGCTGCGCTACGACATGGGCTGGTCACAACACGAGCACGCACGGCTGGACTTGACCATGCTGTCCGCCCTGCGATCGATGCCGACTCTGGTCGGCGGGACACTGCGCATGGCGTGGAACACGGATCGCCGGGCGCTCAGCGCCGTCGGAATCAGCGAGATCGGGCAAGGTATCGCCACGGCCGTCGGGCTGCTTGCCGTCAATGCCGTCATGCACGCCCTCCTCGGCTCCGGCAGTACCGTGGATCGGCTGCATGCCGTGCTGCCCGGTCTGCTCGCCGCGGCCGCGATCGCCGTCGTCAACTCGGCACTTGCCGGGTGGTCCACCTCCCGGGCGGGCCGCCTGGAACCGCTCGTCGAGCGGATCGCCACCACCCAGTATCTGGCTGCCGCCGCCTCGGTCGAGCTGGAAGCCATCGACGATCCGGACTTCCGGCGGCTGATCGACATCGCGCAGTACGGCCCGGCTTCGGCCCGCCGCATGATCAGCGCCTGTGTCGCCGCGCTGAACAGCACCATCTCCCTGGTGGCCACGGCCGGCGTGCTCACCGTCCTGCACCCCGCCCTGCTGCCCATGCTGATCCTTATCGCCGCCCCACGGGGCTGGGGAGCCATGCGGGTTGCGCAGGAACGCTACGTGTCGGTGATGAGCTGGATCGAGCACCTGCGGGCCAGCCGTCTGATCGGCAACCTCCTGACCGAGCGCGCGGCCGCCCAGGAAGTGCGTATCCACGGCGTCGGCCCGTTCCTGCTCAGCCGCTACCAGCGCATGGCCCGGAGCGCCGAGGCCGAGCAGGAGCGACTGGCCTCCAGCAAGGCGGTCACCGAGTGGGTGGCCTCCGGTCTGTCCGGAGTGGCGATGGCGGCCACGTACGGGACCATGATCTGGCTGATCATGAGCGGGCGCATGGGCCTGGCGGTGGCCGGCACCGCGGTGATCGCCGTCCGCTCCGGCTCGGCGAGCCTGGGCGCTCTGGTGATGAATGTGAACCAGCTGCACGAGGAGTCCCTGTACGTCCGCGATCACGGACGCTTCCTGACCGAGGCCGCCCGACGCACCATCCCCGAGACAGGCAGTCCGGTCCCGCAGCAGGTCGAGCAGGTCGCCCTCGATCAGGTCACCTATCGCTATCCCGACCGTGAGACTCCGGCGCTGGACGACGTGACGCTCACGTTCCCCATGGGCTCGGTCACGGCCGTGGTGGGCGAGAACGGCTCCGGCAAGAGCACACTGATGAAGATCCTCTCGGGCCTGCTGCTGCCCCAGGGCGGGACCGTGCGGTGGGGCGATCTGGACGTCGCCGGCCTGGATCGCTCCCAGGTCTTCGACCGCGTCGCACTGCTCACCCAGGATTTCCAACGCTGGCCCGTGACGGCCGCGATGAACATCCGGATCGGGCGGCCCGACCACGACGCCTCGTCGGAAGACCTGCAGGCATCCGTCGACTACGCCGGAGCCGGCCCCGTCGTCGCCAGACTCCCCGACGGCCTGCAGAGCCTGCTGGCCCGCATGTTCCGCGGAGCCATCGAACTGTCCGGCGGTGAATGGCAGAAAGTGGGCCTTGCCCGCACCCACTGGCGTAGCTCGACATCCCGGGCAGACAGCGTCCTCATCGTGGACGAACCCACCTCCGCCCTGGATCCGGAAGCCGAGATCGAAGCATTCGACCGTATCCGCCGGCTCGCCGCCCCGCACCGCGCCGTCGTCCTGGTCACCCACCGCATGTCCGGCGTCCGCCGCGCCGACCGCATCTACGTCCTGCACCACGGGCGACTGGCCGAGCACGGCAGCCACGACGAACTCATGGCCGCTGGAGGGCGCTACGCCTCGATGTTCGATGCCCAGGCCGCCCAGTACGCCCCCGCCGGCACCATCCCGCGCCCCAACTCGCCCACCGTCTCGGATCCCGCATGACGCCTCTGTCCGGAAGGCCCACCGTGCCGGCTGCCCCCACCACCGCCCAGCACAAGAGCGAGACTCGCGACGAGACGCTATCGAGGAGATGGCGAAGATGACCACGGACCCCGGCGCCGCCGCGATCCTCCAGACCCATCAGGACACTGCGTTTCCGGTCTCCGACAGCAACGGCACGCTCTGCACCGCTGCGGGCCGGACCTGACGCCTCCCGCCCGCCGGGGCCGGCCGAGGCCGCCACATGACCCGGCCCTCTGCTGCTCCTTTGAGACCGCCGCTTCCGGGAAGGATGTGCCCCGCACATGTTCACCACGCAGGACGAAGGGGACCGCGGTTACGCCGACGGCCTCCGCTGTCGCCAACTCGCGGACAGCGAGCGGTCGCTGCTGGCCACGCATGTGCCGCCCATGGCCGATGGCAGGGCGCTCGACGAGGACGAACTCGCCCACCTGCAGGCCGACCGGTCCACCGCCGCGTGCCACGACACCGAGGACCTGGCCTCCGTGGTTCGGCCCGGCCCGAGGCGGAACGAGGCCACCCCGCAGGCCGGCCACCCCGGCCATCCGCACACAGCACACACCGGCCGGCACCCGGAGCGCCGAGGGCGCCGCGACCGCGGCGTCACGGCAGCACCACTACGCCCAGGTGGAGTCGGGACGCAAGGTGACGGCGGTGGGCATCACCACCCCAAGCAGCCGGCCTGCTCACTTCTGGGGAGCTGTCGTGTCCGTTGAGGATGCTGGTGGTTCCGGCCATCAGAAGTTGTGGAATGGCACCGGCCGACAGCCCGAGGTCCTGTCGTGGCTTTGCAGTTCAGTCGCGGCGCGAGGTGGGCGCGGGATGCCACGGCGCGTCAGCGAGGGTGGGGAGTGCGTCTGCAGCCAGTCGGATGGCGTACACCAGCGGGTTGCCGGGCACGGGGCCGAGGTAGTCGTGGCCGACCATGTGACACCAGGCCGGCAGATCGAGGGGGGCCGCTGGGTCCGTCGCGGTGACGTGCACCACGGTGCCGGCGGGGGCTCCTTCGATCTGCTTGCGCAGGCGGAGCAGGAGCGTCACGCACAGCAGTCCGGTGCCGTCGATGGTGAGGTCGGCCCGCGGCATGTGTGCGAAGACGGCGTCCATGGAGGCGTCGGCCAGGGGGAGCGGCTCGCACACGTCGTGCACCGCGGTGGTCACCCGTTCCGCGGTGCCCTGGGCTTGGGCGGCCTGGCGGCGTTGCTGCAGGCCGGTGGGGCTGGAGTCGGCGGCCTCGGCGGTGGAGTCCTCGCGGGGGGAGTACAGGGCGTCGCGGCCGTGTCCGGCGCCCAGTTCCCGTACGTCCTGGGCTCCGGCGGCAGGGCAGACCTGCGCGGCAGGGACAGCAGTGGTGGAAGTCTCCTCGCCGTACATACCCGGGTGGGCGGTGTACGTGTTCTGCCAGTGCTGCCGCTGCACCTCGGCCAGCTCCTTGTCGCCGTCGTTCATGTCAGCTCACTTCCCTCCCTTGCCGGATCTGCCGAACAGCGTAGAGGGCGCTGGTCAGAGCTTGGCACAGCTGGTCGGCCGTGTGGGTCCGCCGGCCGAGCCGTCCGCGGTCTGGTAGAGGCGGCAGGCCGGGCCCGGCGCCCGGCCGGGCTCCTCAAAGAGGTCCCAGCCGTCGATCAGGACAGTCGGGGAGCCGGTGAAACACGCGGCCTCGGCGTCCGCGTGGCCTGTGATGGTGCGCGTCCGGAACGCCATGTCCTGCCGGCCGAGCTCGCCGAGGGCACGGCGAAGCCGGTCGGCTGCGGTCACGGCGTTCGGGCAGCCGGGAATGATCAGGGGGTCGACCTTCATGACGTCCTTCGGGTCACCGTCGAAGTGCGGGACGACGGTGGGAGCACAACGCCGCAGGTGGGGGCGTCTTCGGTTGGCTCGGCCGGTTACGGCCTGATCGGCATGCGCGAGCGCGTCGCCCCGCATGGCGGCACCCTCACCGTCGGCCCGCAGGCCGATGGTGGGTTCGCAGTGGTGGCCGACCTGCCGCTGACCACGGACGAGGCGGCGAGGCAGCCGTCCAGCACTAACGGCGTTGTCGGCTATTGAAGATCGGGGCCGGAACCGTGTGGCTGAGAACCCGAGCTGCTGACTGGGGATGGTGGTTCGGCTGCTGGTGAACGCCAATCTCCGGTAGGACCCGTCCGCATATCCTCCGGACATGGTTGATCAACGCTCGGTCGACGTTGGCGAGGTCCGGCTGGCTTATCAGA
The DNA here is from genome assembly GCF_043080425.1 of Streptomyces sp. NPDC015032. Taxonomy (NCBI): domain Bacteria; kingdom Bacillati; phylum Actinomycetota; class Actinomycetes; order Kitasatosporales; family Streptomycetaceae; genus Streptomyces; species Streptomyces sp. NPDC015032. Next base: position 179,755 of record NZ_JBIBVN010000006.1, read on the forward strand.
TGTCGGGTCCTCCGGATGCTCCGCCGCTCGTCCTGTTGCATGCGCTGGGCGAGGATGCCACCGACTGGGAGGTGGTTGTGCCCGCCCTCGCCCGGAGTCGAAGGGCGTATGCCCTCGATCTTCGCGGTCACGGCCGAAGCGACTGGCCGGGGGACTACTCACTCGAACTCATGCAGGCCGATGTGCTCCGGTTCCTGGACGCACTGGGACTTGGACCAGTGGATCTGATCGGGCACTCCATGGGCGGGATCGTGGCCTACCTGCTCGCGGAGGACCATCCGCAGCGGGTGAGCCGGCTCGTCCTGGAGGATGTGCCGGTCCCTCGTCCCCGGGAGCCGAGCACCCCGGCCAGGCCGGACGGCGCCCTGACCTTCGACTGGGAGATGGTGCTGGCCGTCAGGCGGCAGATCGACCAGCCCGATCCCGGGTGGCTGGAGCGACTCGGCCAGATCACCGCCGAGACCCTCGTGCTCGCCGGCGGCCCACACAGTCATGTTCCCCAGGACGGTGTCGCCGAGCTCGCCCGCCGCATCCCTGGCGGGCGAGTGGTCACCATCCCGGTTGGACACCTGATCCACCACGCAGCGCCGGAGGCGTTCACCGAGGCGGTTTCGGCGTTCCTGGAGGAAGGCTTTCGTCCTGCCCGCCAAGCATGAGCGCGGTCTCAGGCCGTGACGTGGGGCCGGCCGTACGGGTTGTTCGAGTGTGACCAAGAAGTGGGCCCGTGCGGCTTTGTCCCATCCTGCCTTCACAGGCGTCTCGCGTGCACATCTCGGCGGTTTGATCGAGGAGTTGGCCGGGCCGTGGCAGGCCCGGCGGGAATCGGCATTGCATCAGCGGCGGGGAGGGAAGCGTCACCGTGCCGCTGGGGCCGGCCGCAAGCACGAGCTGGTGTTCACCGACCGAGTGCTGGTCGCGCTGGTCCACCTGCGCACTCAGCTCCCGCACGCCGCGCTCGCCGAGTTGTACACGGTCGGCCGCTCCACCGTCACCGAGGCCATCGGCGAGATCCGCCCGCTGCTCGCCGACCGCGGCTTCGCGGTCCCCGGCCAGTCTGAACTGCGCCTGCGAACATTGGCCGACGTGTTCGCCTACGCCGATGCGGAGCGCGTGACCTTACGGATCGACGGGACCGAGACCCAGGTCCGCCGCCCGAAGGCCCACCGGTCGGGCCGCTGCGCGTTCGTCTCCGGCAAGAAGAAGCAGAACACCATGAAGACCACGACGATCAGCGATGGTCAGGGCCGCACCCTGTGGTCCGGGGCCGACCGGCCTGGAAGAATGCACGATCAGACCGCGATGCGCACCGAAGGCATCGCCGAGCAATTCCGTCTCCACCCGGATGTGAGAGCCGAAGTGGATGAGGGTTACCGGGGTCTGGCGAACGAGTTCCCCGAACAGGTCAGTGCGCCGCCGAAGAAGCCGAAGGAAGACGCCCCGCTCGGTGACCAGTACGCCTGGCGTGAGCAACGGCGCCGACAGTCCTCGGCGCGGATCTGCGTCGATCACGCCAACGCGGAGCACAAGCAGTGGCGCCCACTGCAGCGCTTCCTCGGCCGTCGCGAGCACTACCCGGCCACGCACCGGGCCGTCGCCAGCCTGGTCTCCGACCGAGCCGCCCAGCGGCCCACCCGCCGCAAGCCGAGCACCGAACTTGTGCCCGTCAGCCCGATGACCCGCTAAATCACCCACCAGCCGAACTCTCAGGTCATCACGCTTCAACATCAATAGCCGACGACGTCGTAAGGGCTGTCCCGTAATCCCTGGTGGATCAGCGCGCGGCGTCAGATGCGGTGCATCGCAAGGCGGAGGGACGTCCGCATACTGGATGTATTCGGACGTTCCGACAACGCGGCGAGGATGGGGCCTCCCCTGCTCGAGCGCAGCCGAGAGCTTGGGGAAGTAGCTGTCGTCGCGCGCCCGCCAGGGATTACAGGACAGCCCTTAGGGAGCCCACCGATGAGAGGACGGCCCGGCACTCGGCCGGATGCTCGGTGCGGCCGGTGCATCGGGCCCGACAGACGAGGGTGACCGGGCCGTCGTCAAGGGTCGGCACCACAACGGTGCGCGGCGCGCTCGTCGGCCTGCCGGAGTCGTCGCCCTGCTGGACCCGCTCCAGGGCGACCCGCGTGTGCACGACGCGGTCAGGATGCGAACGGACGTCTCCTTGTGGCCGGCGCGGGCATGGCGAGTGCTTCGAGACCGGTCGCAAGGAGGCCGCCCGGCTCGACGCTCTGGCCACGGTCCTGCATGGTTCGGCTCCCTCGACCGGAAGGGTTCTCCCCAGTCCCCGGCAGTGCTGGAGTCTCCGGCCCGGGGTCGTTTCGCCTCACGCACGCCTCGCGCACTGTGTGTGAGACGCTGGTCCAGTCGCCTCTGACCTGGACCTTATGGCCTTTGTGGACGCTCACGAACCGCTGAAGGCGCCAGGTAAACTCTGGACACGTGACTGCTGTGTCTGCGAAGCCTCGCATCCCCAATGTCCTGGCCGGCCGCTATGCCTCCACGGAGCTGGCCGTCCTCTGGTCCCCCGAGCAGAAGGTGAAGCTGGAGCGCCGGCTGTGGCTGGCGGTGCTGCGCGCTCAGAAGGACCTCGGGATCGAGGTGCCGGACGCCGCTCTCACCGACTACGAACGTGTCATCGACCAGGTCGACCTGGCCTCGATCGCCGAGCGCGAAAAGGTGACCCGCCACGACGTCAAGGCCCGGATCGAGGAGTTCAACGCCCTCGCCGGCCACGAGCAGGTCCACAAGGGAATGACCTCCCGGGACCTCACCGAGAACGTCGAGCAGCTTCAGATCCGGCTCTCCCTGGAGCTGATGCGTGACCGCACGGTCGCGGTCCTGGCCCGGCTCGGCAAGCTGGCGGGCGAGTACCGCGAACTGGTCATGGCCGGCCGCTCCCACAACGTCGCTGCTCAGGCGACCACGCTCGGCAAGCGTTTCGCGACCGCGGCGGATGAGCTCCTGGTGGCCTACGGGCGGCTGGAGGACCTGCTGGACCGCTACCCGCTGCGGGGCATCAAGGGCCCCGTGGGGACGGCCCAGGACATGCTCGACCTGCTGGGCAGCGACGCCGGAAAGCTCGCCGACCTTGAGCAGCGCATCGCCACGCACCTCGGTTTCGCCCATGCCTTCACATCGGTCGGCCAGGTCTACCCCCGCTCGCTCGACTACGACGTGGTGACCGCGCTCGTACAGCTGGCGGCGGCGCCCTCGTCGGTCGCGAAGACAATCCGTCTGATGGCTGGGCACGAGCTGGTGACCGAGGGCTTCAAGCCGGGCCAGGTCGGCTCGTCCGCGATGCCTCACAAGATGAACACCCGCTCCTGCGAGCGCGTCAACGGCCTGATGGTGATCCTGCGCGGCTACGCGTCGATGACCGGGGAATTGGCGGGCGACCAGTGGAACGAGGGCGACGTGTCCTGTTCCGTGGTCCGCCGTGTGGCACTCCCGGACGCGTTCTTCGCATTCGACGGCCTGCTGGAGACCTTCCTGACGGTGCTCGACGAGTTCGGCGCGTTCCCTGCCGTCGTGGCCCGTGAACTCGACCGCTACCTGCCGTTCCTCGCCACGACCAAGGTCCTGATGGGCGCGGTGCGCGCCGGTGTCGGTCGTGAGGTCGCCCACGAGGCGATCAAGGAAAACGCTGTCGCCTCGGCCCTGGCCATGCGCGAGCAGGGCGCCGAGCGCAACGAACTGCTCGACAAGCTGGCCGCCGACGACCGCATCCCGCTGGACCGCACGCAGCTGGACGCCCTGATGGCCGACAAGCTCTCCTTCACGGGAGCGGCGGGCGACCAGGTCACCGCACTGATCTCGCGCATCGAGGACATCACCAAGCAGCACCCCGAGGCCGCCGGATACACGCCGGGCTCCATCCTCTGACGGCCCCACTACAGACGGATGACACCCGAAGAGCTGCGGGCCTCCCGCGACCGCACCGTTTCCGATGTGGTCGCGGGAGGCCTGCGGGTGCTGTTCTGCGGGATCAACCCGAGCCTGATGACGGCGGCAACGGGCTACCACTTCGCCCACCCCGGCAACCGCTTCTGGCCGGTGCTCCATCGGTCGGGCTTCACCCCGCGGCAGCTGAAGCCGGCGGAACAGACCGAACTGCTGCGATACGGCCTCGGCATCACCAATGTGGTGGCCAGGGCCACCGCACGAGCGGACGAGCTGTCCACCGAGGAGTTCCGGGAAGGTGGCCGGCTCCTCGCAGCCAAGGTCGAGCAACTGCGACCCCAGTGGCTGGCTGTTGTGGGGGTCACCGCTTACCGCACCGCATTCGGGAGGCGGACTGCCGGGATCGGCCCACAGAACCACAGGATCGGCGGCGCCCGTGTCTGGGCCCTGCCCAACCCCAGTGGCCTGAACGCCCACTGGACGGCTCAGACGATGGCGGAGGAGTACGGGCGCCTCCGCGCCTCCGTCGAGCACGGCCTCCTTGCCACCGAAGAAGCCTGACGGCCTCGGCACTTCCCCACCGCTCAATTCAACAGCCATGGCCGTGGCTGCGGCGCCGCAACCGCCACAGTGCTCAGCCTGCATCCGGGTGCCCTTCTGCCGGGTGCCCTTCTGCCAGGTGGAGACCGACGGCGACCGACTATGCGTCTCTGCGCCGGATCGCCCACCAGCCTGCCATCAGTGCGGCCGCGGTCCACGCGGCGGTCACCGCGAGTCCGCTCCACGGTCCAAGGCTGCCGGTGGGATTCTGGTGCAGCACCAACTGCCCCGCCCGGTCCGGCAGGTACTGCGCGGCCCCGCCTGCGACGTCTCCGACCACGAAGGAGACGATCAGAACGAACGGGATGAGGAGACTGAGCACGGCCACAGCGCTGCGCAGAAGTACCGTCAGTCCGGCCGCGAACAGAGCCATCAGGGCGAGATAGATCCCACCACCGAAGGCTGCCCGCAGGGCACCCGGCTCCCCCAGGCCGATCGCGTACTTGCCCATGAACGTCTGTCCCACCAGAAAGGCGCTGAAGCTGGTGACAAGGCCGACGACAAGAGCCGGCACTCCGACGAGGGTCATCTTGGCCGTGTAGAAGAGATTGCGGCGCGGCACCGCGGCAAGCGATATCCGCAGGGCGCCATTGAGATACTCGGACGAGATCGAGGTCGCCCCGAAACTGATGGCCGCGATCTGACCGAAGTTCAATGCGTAGAAGGCACCGAAGAGCAGCTCTGTATCGGCCTTGTCGGCCTCTGCCTGGCCGACGGTGGCGCATGCGAGCACGGTGATGGCGAGCGTCACGAGCAGGACCGCTATCAGGGATCCGATGACGGGCCGCACCGATCTGGTCTTGATCCACTCGGATCGCAGCACTGCTGTGGTGGACACGCTCAGGCCTCCTTGTGGTTGGTGGACGAGGTCGCCGCGGACACGAAGTCCATCGCATCGGCCGTGAGGTCGAGGTATGCCTGTTCCAATGTGGCCTGTTCGTCCGTGAGTTCAAGGACGGCAATACCTTCGGCGGCGGCTATCGCACCGATCTCTCCGGCCTTGGCACCCTCTACGGTCCAACGCCCGTCGTCATCCCGCGCAGGTGCATACCCCTTACGGGTCAGGACATCGCTCAGCCGAGTGGGTTCGGTCGTGCGCACCCGCACCCGGGGCCGGCTGCGGGAGTCCAGGAATTCCTGCATCGGCAGGTCTGCGAGGAGCCGGCCACGGCCGAGAACCACCAGGTGGTCGGCGAACGAGGATGTCTCGTTCATGAGATGGCTGGAGACCAGGACCGTGCGGCCTTCTCGGGCGAGCCGCTTCATCAGCTCACGGATCCAGATGATTCCTTCCGGATCCAGTCCGTTCGACGGTTCGTCGAGCATCACGACCTCCGGGTCTCCGAGCAACGCGGCGGCTATGCCCAGTCGTTGCCGCATGCCGAGCGAGAACGTCTTGATGCGCGCTCCGCCGACTTGGCCGAGGCCTGCCTCCGCCAAGACTTCGTCCACTCTCCGAGGTCCCATGCCGTTGCTGACGGCGAGAGCCAGCAGGTGGTTCCGCGCAGTACGGGAACCATGGGCGGCCTGGGCGTCGAGCAGGGCGCCCACCCGGTGCAGCGGATTTCCGAGTGCGGCGTAGGGCTGTCCACCGATCGTGGCCGTGCCGCCGGTGGGCCGGTCCAGCCCGAGAACGAGACGCATGGTGGTGGACTTACCGGCCCCGTTGGGGCCGAGAAAGCCGGTGACACGGCCGGGGCGCACGCTGAACGTGAGGCTGTCCACGGCGCGGGTCGCGCCGTATTCCTTTGTGAGCTCATGGACGTCGATGCTGGTCATGTCCTCAGACTGGCGGCCACCCAGGTCGCCCGGCCTCCCCCGCGGGTGGGGATCATCTCCCTCGCTCGGGGGAGCCGCCGGGCCCGTGCGGGCTGACACGATGGCAGCATGTTCAGTCTCCTCCGCCCGCTGGCCACCCCTGTCACCTACTCCCGGTGGTTGCATCTCCTCCTCCCGGGGGCGGTCTGCAGCGTGTGGTTCTTCATTTCCATGGACGCGCCGTGGGCGCCCGTGGTCTTCGCCGTGCCGGTGGGCCTATTGCCCGGCATGCGGCTGGCCGAGGGTGTCCAGGCGCAGCTCCTGCTCACGCCTGCCGAGCGGGGCAGACCCGACGCCGCGATATCCGCAACCGCTGCGGCCACCTGGGCAGACCGTTGGCGAACAGTGTTGTGGCTGGAGATACGACTACTGCTCGCCGCCGCCATGGGATACGCAACGGTGTGTCTGCTGGCGACCACAATCGACCTCGTCGTCACCTCAACGGGAGCAGGCCCGAGCGGCGAATGGCTGGTCCGCGAAGTGGAGCCGCATTGGTGGTACGCCCTGCTCGCGCCTCTGCCCGTCCTGGTGCTGCTGGCCATGGTCGTGGCGAGCGGCGAGTTGGTCACCGCCGCCGCGCGCCGGCTTCTCGGCCCCTCGCCGGTGCAGCGGCTGACCGCTCTGGAGGAGCGCACCGAGCAGTTGCTGGAGCGCAACCGCATCGCACGGGAGCTGCACGACTCCATCGGGCACGCGTTGACGGTCGCGGTCGTGCAGGCGGGTGCGGCACGGGCTGCTCGGGACCCGGATTTCACGGAGCGGGCGCTTGCCGCGATCGAGGAGACCGGCCGGGATGCACTCGACGATCTGGAGCGGGTTCTGCGGGTGTTGCGCGAGTCGGGGACTCCGGTGGGACAGCAGCCGACGCTCGCGGAAGCGGACCGGCTCCTGGACTCCGCCCGTGGTTCGGGGGCGAAGATCGATGCGGACGTTTCCGGTCCGCTGGAGCAGGTTCCTGGGGCGGTCTCCCGCGAGGGGTACCGCATCCTCCAGGAATCCCTCACCAATGTGCTCCGCCACTCCGGCGCGGTTCCCGTCCGGGTACGGATCAGCGTCACGAACGGCCGACTGGAGATGGAGGTGACCAATCCGCTCGCCGGCTCCACGAGTACGCCGGGCGGTGGGAGCGGGCTGCGGGGCATCCGCGAGCGGGCCGCGCTGCTGGGCGGAAAGGCCAGGACAGGTCCGTACGACGGCGAATGGAGGGTGCACGCCAGCCTTCCGTTGAACGGCCTAGGCTGACCTGATGCCGGTTACCGTTCTTCTGGTCGATGACGAACCCCTCGTCCGCACGGGGCTGCGTGCGGTTCTTGAGGCCCAGCCCGATATCGAGGTGGTGGGCGAGGCCGGTGACGGCGCCGCGGTCATCCCGTTGCTGCATCAGCTGCGTCCCGACGTGGTGGCCATGGACGTCAGGATGCCGCTGATGGATGGCATAGAGGCGACGCGGGTGGTACTGCGGACCGTGTCGGAGCCACCGAAGATCCTGGTGGTCACCACCTTCGAGAACGACGAGTACGTGTACGAGGCACTGCGCGCCGGAGCGGACGGGTTCCTCCTCAAGCGTGCCCGGCCCGCCGAGATCGTGCATGCGGTGCGCCTGGTCGCAGAGGGCGAGTCGTTGTTGTTCCCGGCGGCGGTCCGGCAACTCGCCGCCGAGTACGGTACGAGCAGGGCGCGTGCGGCCATGGACCGGGCATCGCTTACCGAGCGCGAGGCCGCGGTCCTCCGCCTGATGGCCCGTGGCCTGTCGAACGCGGAGATCGCCGCCAAGCTCGTGGTCGGTGTCGAGACGGTGAAGACCCATGTCAGCTCCGTACTGGCCAAGTTGGGCGCGAGGGATCGCACCCAAGCGGTGATCGCGGCATACGAGTCCGGGTTCGTCGCTCCGAGCTGAGGACTGCCTCCCGCGGATATCCGTTCCGGCCCACGGTCGCCCTGTACCCGAGCAGCGAGTACGATCCGCCTGACATGCGCACGAGCTGGGAGGGCACACCGTGGGCCGGCTGACCGGTGGGGATCCGTCGCTGCTGCGACGGATCAATTCCGCAGTGGTCCTGCACGCCCTCCGAGGCGCCGACTCCCCCACCCTCACGGACCTGACCCGGATCACGGGTCTGTCCCGGCCGACGGTCGAGGGCATCGTGGAAGGGCTCTTCGAGGCCGGGCTGGTCGTGGAGTCGGTGCCCGACGGCGCCGGGGCCCGACGTCAGGGGCGGCCGGCGCGCCGGTTCCGGTTCCGCGCCGAGGCCGGGCATCTGCTCGGCATCGAGATCGGCCCGCACCGGATCTCCGCTCTGCTGTCGGGGCTCGACGGGCGGATCGTCGGAGCGGGCTCACGCGAGGTGTCGGAGACGGCCTGCGCGGACGACCGGCTCGACAAGGTCAGGGCCGTGGTCGCCGATGTTCTGCGGCGGACCGGTGTGGCCCGGAGCAGTCTGCGTGCGGTCGGGGCCGGCAGCCCGGGCATCGTGGAGGCCGATGGAACCGTTCGGCTGGGCACCGCACTGCCGGGCTGGACGGGGCTGGCACTGGGCGAGCGGCTGAGACGCTCCTTCCGCTGCCCCGTCCTCGTGGAGAACGACGCCAATGCCGCGGCGGTCGCGGAGCACTGGAAGGGAGCGGCCACCGAGACGGACGACATCGTGTTCGTGCTGGCCGGGCTGAGCCCGGGCGCCGGTTCTCTGATCGGCGGAAGGCTGCACCGCGGTTTCGGCGGTGCGGCGGGGGAGATCGGCGCGCTCCATCTCCTCGGCCGCGAGGCGACGCCGGAGAAGCTTCTGTCGACGACGGACACGCCATTGGACCCGTTGGACGAGCCCGCGGTCGCCGCCGTGTTCGCAGAGGCACGGCACGGCAATGTCCGCGCGCAGGCTGCGGTCGAGCGGTTCATTCAGCGTCTGGTGCACGACGTCGCGGCGCTGGTGCTGGCCCTGGACCCGGCGCTGGTGGTGATCGGCGGTTGGGCCGCGGGGCTGGACGGTGTGCTGGACCCGCTCCGCCGTGAGCTGGCCCGCTACTGTCTTCGGCCGCCGCGGGTCACCCTGTCGCTGCTCGGCGAGGCGGCGGTGGCCACGGGCGCCCTGCGGCTCGCCCTCGACCATGTCGAGGAGCAGCTCTTCGCCGTGGAGGCAACGGTAACAACCCGCCGCTGAGGGCGACGGGCCGTACGTGAACCATCTCGGGCGAGTGAGGCCGGACGTGCTCAGGAGGCCTGACGCTCCTGGCTGTGGTGGCTAATCTCCAGGTCACCCGAGTCACCGAAGGTGAGCCGGCAGGTGTCCGCCCGATAAGTGGCGACGGAGAGCGCAGCAATGCCGCCCGCCACGAGGTAGCGGGTGGTGACGACGAGAACGGGGGCGCCGGGAAGCCGGTCGAGCTCCTTGGCGTCGTCGACACGCGCCGAGCCGAGCTCCACCGAACGGTCCTGACCGTCGAGGCCGAGGCGGTGCAGTTCGCGCAGGACACCGCGGGCCCGGGCAGGACCGGACGGGGCGTCGATCGCGGAGAGTTCGGGCACGGACGACGACGGGACGTACAGGAGTTCTGCCGCGACCGCCTGCCCGTGGGTGACCCGGATCCGGCGGACGATGTGCACCGGTTCGTCACCCGCCACGTCGAGTACGGCCACCACCGGCGCCGGTGCGACCGCTGTCGTGCAGTCCACGGGCTGCCATGCCTCGCCCGCGCCGCCGTCGGTCCAGTCGCGCTGTGCCGTGGAGACGGCGACCCCGACGCGCGGCGGGGCGACGGTGGTCCCGACGCCACGGCGGCGTTGCAGCCTGCCTTCGAGTTCGAGCTGATCCAGAGCTTGCCGGAGCGTCGCCCGGGCTACTCCGAACCGGGCGGCGAGTTCGCGCTCGTTGGGCAGGATCTCGCCCACCGCGAAGTCCGAGTCGAGTGCCTCACTGAGCACGGTCTTGAGGTGCCAGTACTTCGGCTCCTGCACCGTTTCCAGCTGCGTGGTCCCCACCCTGTCCTCCGCAATCGCCCAGCGGCTGTTCCGCGATGTTATTTATTAAAGGTTCCTGTCTTAACGTTCAGACCATAGGACGGGACACCCCCTTGGTCAAGACCAATCCTCCTTGGTCACACAGCGAAACAGGTCTCTGCCGCAGAGCGTTCACAGGACGTTCGTGATGCCGTGAGCCGCCCGCAGCACAAGGCCCCGCGACCGGGCGGGCCGCAGGGCTTCGGACATGGGGTCCGGGGCGACCGGAAGCGCTTGTGCCGCGTAAGAGCGCGCCGAGGCGCCGGGCGGCGCGGTCAGTACCCGAGCAGACAAGCCAGCTTGTCCGGATTGCGCACGATATATACGCATTGAATGAGCCCGTCCTTGACGTCCACCTGGAAGACGGAGTCGAGCCGGTCGCCCGAGAACACCAGCAGGCCCGGCCCGCCGTTAAGCTCCAGAGAACGGATGCCTGGGCCCGGGACCTGATCGCGGGTGACGGCCAGCAGGAAACGGCCGACCTTGTCGGCGCTCTCGATAACCCTCAGCGGCGCCTTGGACTTTCCACCACCGTCACCGACGAGCCGCACATCAGGCGCGAGGAGGGCCAGCAGCTCGTCGATGTCGCCGCCCGCCGCCGCCGCGAGGAACCTCTCCGTGAGATCACGGCGGTGGACCGGATCGACGTCGTATCGCGGTTTGCGCTCCTCGACATGGCGCCGCGCGCGTCCCGCGAGCTGGCGCACCGCGGCCTCGGAGCGGTCCAGGGCGATGGCGATCTCCGCATAGGGGAAACCGAAGGCCTCACGCAGGACGAAGACGGCCCGTTCCAGAGGCGACAGCGATTCGAGGACGACAAGCACGGCGACCGACACCGATTCGGCGAGAACGGCCTGTTCCGCGGCATCGGGCACAGCAGGCCCGAAGTCGGTGACCAGGGGCTCCGGCAGCCATGGCCCGACGTACGCCTCGCGCCTCGACTGCGCCTGCCTCAGTCGGTCGATGGCGAGACGGGTGGTGATCCTCACGAGAAAGGCGCGTGCCTCCCTCACATCCTCACGCGACGCCGACGACCAGCGCAGCCACGCCTCCTGCACGACGTCCTCGGCGTCGGCGATCCCGCCCAGCATGCGATAGGCCACCCCGGTGAGAACGGAGCGGTGTTCCTCGAAGACATCGGTCGCGGTATCGGCTGCCACCCCCTCATCCCAGCCGACCCGCCGCACCCTGTCCACCACGAATCGTCCGGCCCCCTTGAACTGCAAGCTACCGAGCGGTATTTGTTGTTGACGAGACGTCTAAATCGCCTTGCGGCACCGCGGCACTGGTGGAGCACTTCCCCGGCACCGAGGTGAACGGGATCGCCGCCGGTCTGTACATCATCGCCCGACTTCCCGAAAGGTACGGTCCCGAACCGGTGTTCATGGCGCGCGTGGACGAGGCCGGAGTGGCTTTGCGGCCACTGAGCGACTTCGGCACCACGCCCTCCGCCGACCAGGGGGTGAGCCTGGTACTCGGCTACGCGCATCTGCCTCCCTCGGACATCGTCGAGGGTGTGCGGTTGCTGGCGGCGGCTCAACGGGACGCGAAGGGACCGGACATCGATGAGGGCCCGGGCCGGGTGTTCACCTGAGGTTGGTGTGCACGACTCCGACGGCCACAAGGGTGGGGGCGGCCGGCCGTTCGTCCGCTGATCACTGCCCGGAGGCGTCCCGATGTCGTACCATCCGCGTATTCCGTCCCTCGATCGCCGTGGTGTGCTGCGCGGCTCGCTCGCCGCATCGGCCGCGCTCACGCTCCCCGTGGTGGGCGCCGCGGCCCCTGCCTTCGCCCTGTCCGGCCGGCCGCGGGCCGCATGGGGTGTGCAGGTGGGCGATGTCACCTCGTCGTCGGCGCTGGTCTGGGTCCGTTCGGACCGCCCGGCCCGGATGGTGGTGGAGACATCGGCGACGGAGTCCTTCCGGCGGACCCGCAGGTGGCACGGACCGCTGGTCGGCCCCGGCACGGACTTCACCGGGACAACACCTCTCTATGCGCTGCCGCCCGGTGAACAGGTGCACTACCGGGTCACGCTCGCCGACCCCGCGGACTCCCGTCGCACCGGCGAGCCGGTGTACGGGACCTTCCGGACCGCGCCCGCCCGGCGCCGGGACGGAGTGCGTTTCCTGTGGTCCGGCGACATCGCGGGCCAGGGCTGGGGCATCAATCCGGACATCGGCGGTTTCGTGGTGTACGAAGAGATGCGCCGTCTCGATCCGGACTTCTTTCTCTGCAGCGGCGACAACATCTACGCGGACGGGGTGATCGAGCCGAGCGTGAACCTGCCCGACGGGCGGGTCTGGCGCAACATCACCACCGAGGAGAAGGCGAAGGTCGCCGAGACCCTTGCGGAGTACCGCGGGAACTTCCGGTACAACCTCCTCGACGAGAACCTCCGGCGGTTCAACGCGCAGGTGCCTTCGATCGTTCAGTGGGACGACCACGAGGTACGGAACAACTGGTATCCCGGGCAGATCCTCGACGACCCCCGCTACACCGAGAAGAACGTCGATGTGCTGGCAGCCCGTTCGATGCGGGCATTTCGCGAGTACTTCCCGGTGTCCACACTGCATGCCTCCGCGGGCGAGGGCCGGATGCACCGTGTGGTGCGGCACGGTCCGCTGCTCGATGTGTTCGTCCTGGACATGCGGTCCTTCCGCAACGCCAACTCCCCGGGCCGGCAACCCGACGACACCACCGGCATCCTCGGCGCCGAACAGCTCGGCTGGCTCAAGCACGAGCTGTCGCGGTCCCGCGCGGTGTGGAAGGTGATTGCCGCGGACATGCCGCTCGGACTGGTGGTCACGGACGGTGCGACGGACTTCGAGGCGGTCGCACAGGGCGATCCCGGAGCACCGCTCGGCCGCGAGCTCCAGATCGCGGAACTGCTCCGGTACATCAAGCACCAACGCATCACCGGTACCGTCTGGCTGACCGCCGATGTGCACTACACATCGGCACAGCACTACGAGCCCAAGCGTGCCGCGTTCAAGGATTTCGCACCGTTCTGGGAGTTCGTCTCGGGACCGCTGGCCGCCGGTCAGTTCCCCGCCAACGCGCTGGACACGACATTCGGTCCCGACCAGGTCTTCGTGCGGGCGCCCGACCGCGCGAACGTGTCACCGATGGAGACTCCGCAGTACTTCGGCGAGGTCGACATCGACGGCCACAGCGGCGAGTTGACCGTGCGGCTGCGGGCGCAGGGTGGCTCGGTGCTGTTCAGCAAGGTGTTGCAGCCGGGGCGCATCGGGCAGTGAACCGGCATGCCCCACCGGGGCCTTGGGCGGTGCTCGAAGGCCGGTTGTCAGTGCCGGGTCCTACCGTTCTTGCATGACCCGATCCGTTCAGGCACTGGCCTACTCGCGCCCGTCCGCCCTGGAGTCCTCGCAGGCCGGTCAGCTCCTCGGCCTGGAGACTTCCGGTGGCCTCACGCCTCGGGGCATCGAGGCCCACCCCCGGTTCTTCTCCGGTTTCCTCACCTCGCCGAGGATCGCCGCCCGCGGCCTGCTGGCCGTGGCGGACGTGGCTTCCGCGCGCTACTACCGGCGCGCCCTGCCCGCGTCGCTCGACCCGATGGTGACGGGCAATGGAGACCGGTTGCGTTTTGAGTCGTTCTCCGGATGCTGCGGTGTGTACGCACGTCTCGATGTGCTGCGGGACGGGCTGGACGGCGCGGAGACGGGTCACGGCACAACAAATGTGGATGTCAACAATCCGCTGCGGGAGGCACTTTCGCGGGTAGCGGGGGACGATCCGCTGCACCTGCGGGTGGGTCCGGACGAGATGGCCGTCACCACCATGGACGGTCCGGTCGTGGAGAAGAAGGTGCCCTTGCCCGACCGGTGGCTCCGCGGTTTCGCCGAGGCGCAGGTGGTGTCCACCGGCTTCGACCTGCGGGCCGAGCTGCCGGCCCCGGAGGCCGTACGGTTCCTGCGTTCGCTGCCCCGCTCGTCGGGGAACGCCTCGCGGGGCGCGCGGTGGGTGGTCCCGGCCGGAAAGACATTGCGGCCGACGACACGGCCGGTGGCGGGTGCGGTGTGTCTGCCGGGACCCGAGCGGCTCGTGGCGCTGCAGCGGGTGTTGCGTCATGCGACATCCCTGCGGGTGTACGGGCCGGTGGCCGACGGAGCGGCGACCGCAAGTGCCTGGGAGGCGGTGCTGCCGGGCATGCGGCTCACCTTCACCCTGTCGCCCGATGCCTCGCGCGGGTTCTCCGGCGAGGGCGGGGTGCTCGAAGCCCTGGCCACCGACGACGCCGCGGCCGACGCCGAGTTGGTGTCCGTCCTGCTGGCCTGGGAGCCACGGATCGAACCCGCCGATCTCGCTGAGCAATCGGGGCTGACGGTGGAGCGGGTACGAGCGGCCCTCACCCGGCTGGGGACCGCGGGCCGGGTCGGTTACGACCTCGCGGACGCATCCTTCTTTCACCGCGAGCTGCCGTACGACGCCGACCGGGCCGAGCGGCACAATCCGCGTCTGGTCGCGGCCCGCCGACTGGCCGGCTCGGGCGCCGTCGTGCTCAACGGGGACACGGCGACTGTGGCCTCGGGAGAGCGTCGCTACCAGGTGAGGGAGAAGGACGGGGTGCTGAGCTGTACGTGCCAGTGGTGGGTCGACTACCGCGGGCGTCGCGGCCCGTGCAAACACGCGCTGGCCGTCCGGATGGTCCGTCGCGGGGCGCCGGTTGCCGGAGGTGTGCGATGAACGAACTGCTCACCGCCGTACGGGAGGGGCGCCAGCGGGACGTGCCCGCTCTGCTGGCCCGGCTCGACGAGTCTCAGCGCAGGGCGGCGCTGGTGGAACTGAAGGCGTTCCACAAGGAGGTGCGGAGCTGGCACTGGCACGAGCAGGGCAGAGTCCGCAAGGCCCTGCTGATCGCCGGGGCGGGCTGTCACACGGGCGCCGCGGGCTGTGCCGCCTGGATCGGCGGCCGGGATCTGCTGGGCTGGACCCGGTCCCCGTACCCGCTGCTCCTCAAAGTCCTGGCGGACCGTCCCCCTGCCTGGATCGGCGATGTCGCGCACCGGCTGGCGGCCCGGACCACTACGGCGGAGATCACTTACGAGCTCATCTCCGAGCTGGTGGAGATCGCCCAGTGCCCCGTACCCACCACGGAGGGCTACGTGCGGGGCTGGGCGGAGACGTCCCCGTGGCAGCGGAAGAATCCGACACCGTCGGTCGACCTGCTCCGGGCCGACCGGCATCTGAGGGTTCTGGTGCCGCGGCTCTTCGAACTGACAACGCTGCCGGCATCCGTGGTCTGGTCCGATGAACCGGACAACCCCGACCGCTGGCCGAGTGCGCTGGCTGTCGTCACCGAGGAGGGCCTGCTGGAGCGGGCGGAACTCGTCGACAGCTGTGTGACCCGGCTGCTGCGCGGCGGGAAGCCCGCCGATCTCCGTTTCTGCCTGGCCGTGTTGCGTCGGCTCGCGCTGACCGAGCAGGAGGAGACCGCGCGGGTCGCCGACTGGGTCGCCATGGCCGCGGACGGGATCTCCAACGTCGCCGGCCATGCCCAGGAGGTGCTCGGGCGACTGGACGGCCGCGGCGAGCTGACCACGCGGGCTCTGGCGGATGTCTCGGGCTCGGTGCTGTTCCGCACCGAGAAGAAGCTGGTGCGGTCGCAGCTCGTGCTGATCGGCAAGGCACTGAGCCGTGAGCCGTCGACGGCCGGTGAGCTGCTGCCGGTCGTCGCGGAGGCCTTCGGGCACGAGGACATCGGCATTCAGGAGCGGGCACTCAAGCTGGTGGCCCGGCACCTGCCCGCCGCCGGTGATCCCGCACGGGAGGAACTCGCCCTGTCGGCCGCACTGCTGAGCCCGGTGCACCGTACGGCGGCGGCCGAGGTCTTCGACGGCCTGCTGGACGAGCAGTCGGCAGTGGAGCCGTACGAGGAGCTGCTGCCGCCCGCTCCGGCGCTGCGGTGTCTGGAACCGGCCCCGGAGACGCTGGCCGAACTCGTCGAGGAGGTGGTGGTCCTGGTGGGGTCCGCACCGCAGGACATCACTTCCTTCGAGCGGGTGCTGGACGGGCTGGTCCGCCATGCCCACACCGACCGGGCGGCGCTGGCCGACGCGCTGCGTGAGGCGCTGGCGGGTCGTTGGTGGCTCGACGACGACCAGCTGCGCAACGGCAGGCGGCGGCTCACCTCGGATGCGGGCATCGAGCTCGTCGTGGCCGTCCTGCTCGGACGGATACCAGTCCAGGCCGTTCAGGACGGGCGTGCCTCCTGGACCGGCACCGGGACCTGCGCCCATGCCGCGCTCGAAGGGGTCATGAAGGCCCGGTTGTGGGAGGCCGCCGACGCCGTGCTGAGCGGCAGCACACCGTTCCTGCTGGCAGTCCCGACCTGGCACACCGGCTCGCTCGACCCTGCCGTGCTCGTCGATCGTCTGCGTACGTACGAGCAGTTCGGGATCCGGCCCGGGAAAGCCGACTTCGCCCAGGCCCTGCTGCGTGTACGACGCGGCGGTCGGCACGAGGCAGCGGCGACGGCCGACCTGCTCGGCACCCCGGAGGCCGACCGGCTGGCCGCCTGGCTGCGGGCCGACGAGCCGCCCGCGCCCGTGTACCGGTTCGATCTGGAGGAGAAGCAGCCCTCGCCCGGCGGCTGGACACGGCGCGTCCTGATGGCCACCGGGGAACGCCCGGTCATCGAGCGGGAGTTCCCTCGTTCCTTCCACTGGCTGGGCCGTCCGCAGGTCCCGCAGCGCCGGTTCTGCTATCACTGGGGCGACCGCCCGTGGCCCTGGCTCGCCACGCTGCCCCATGACGGCGAGTCGCTGGCCGCATGGCTGCTGCCGAACCTCGCGACCTGCACGACGGATGAGAGCCGGTCCATGGCTGAGCCGCTGACCGCGCTCGTCGAACTCGGCGGGCCGGCCGCCGACGCCATCCACCTGTGCGTGGCATACGCGATGGGAGCCCGGTATCCGGAGGACCGGCTGTCGGCGGTGGACGCGCTGCTGACACTCGCGGCCCAGAATCGGCTGGACGCGGCGTTGCTGGGCGAGGAGTTGGCGGTCCTTCTCGAACACAACCTGGTGAAGCCCAGCCGGCTCGCGGACTCCGCCCGCACGGCCGCCGCCACCGGTGCGTACCGGACGGTGCTCTCCGTGCTGGCGGGAGTGCTGCCCGGACTGCCGGCTCACGAGAAGGGGCCTCGCGGCCTGAGTGACCTGCTCTCCGTGACCGCCGAGTGCGTGGAACACTGCGGCCCGATCGGTGCCGGGCCGATACCCGGGCTGGCCGAAACGGCAGCGCGCGGCGGGTCCTCGCAGCTGGTCCGTCAAGCGGTGCGCCTGAAGACGGCATGGGAACAGGTTCCGGGGCCTCGGTGACGGCCGAGGACATCGCGACGTAACCCGCAGCGGCCCGTCCGGACCGGCAGGTTCTGCCCGGGCCGGGCGGTGCCCGCCCGGCCCGATGGCATCCGGCCGGAACCGGAGCCCGCACTCCGGGCCCGGCCCCGAGCCGTCCTGCCGTCGTCTCGGCTCCGGACCAGGAGGAGACCTCCTCCAACCTCCTCCGTACTACTGCGAACAGCAATCAATCAAGACAATAATCCGCCAAAACCGACGATAAGGCGCCAGATCCACACTTAACCCATCAGTCACAGGGTGTTCGTGATCAGGCAACACCACTCGGTCACAGTGACGCCATGACTGATGTGACATCCGCCAGGACTGCCCGCCGCTCCCCTCACTGGCGGCGGGACGTGATCGAACTGGCCGCTGTGTTCACCGCCGTCGCGGTGGCTGACGCGATCGCCAACCTGATCGGGCACCAACCGGACGGACCGTATCTCCTGATCGCCTCGGCCGTGGCGCTGGCCGGGACAGCCGCGTTCCACACCTGGTGGGCACGGCGGCACAGCCACGTCCCGCCGCCGACCGGCTCCGCCCCGGTCACCGATACCGGCAGCACCGACAGCACGACCCCCTACGACGACATCCACAGCGGCCGCACCGCCGTGCCCCCACTCATTCCCACGCCCACCGTCACGGATCCCGGCCCGTCCCCCGAGGACACGGTGCTGTGGCGGATGCGCACCACCGTCCGGGACATCCCGGGCAGTCTGGCCGCACTGTGCGGTGCACTCGCCGGGCACCGGGTCGACATCCTCACCCTGCAGACGCACCCGCTGGCACAGGGCACGGTCGACGAGTTCCTGCTGCGCGCACCCGCCCCCCTCACGGCCCAGCAGCTGAGCCGGACGGTCTCCGCAGCGGGGGGTGGCTCGACCTGGATCGAACGGGCCGACACACACGACCTGGTGGACGCCCCGACGCGCATCCTGGGCCTGGCCACGCGCACGGCCCTGGATGCGGCCGAACTCCCCCTCGCCCTGCGCCAGCTGCTCGGCCGGTGCACCATCCACTCGCTGCCCGCCGTCTCGGCCAACGGCCGCGCAACCGGTGGGACCGCCCCTGTCGAGGGCGTGCTGGAGGAGACGGTGATGCGGCTGCGCGACCCGTCGGGGGGCGCGATCACCATCGAGCGGCCCTGCCTTCCGTTCACCCCGACCGAGTTCGCCCGGGCCCGCGCCCTGGTCGAACTCGACGCCCGGCTGGGCCCCCGCGTCCCGCGCGGCGAGCACGTACTCACGCTCCCCGAGGGCGACGAGATCACCGTGCGCCGCGCGGACCGCAGCGACGTCGAAGCGGCCCGCGCCATGCACGCCCGCTGCTCCGAGCAGACGCTGCGGCTGCGCTACCACGGCCCGGTCCGGGACGCCGACCGTTACCTGGACCACCTGCTGAGTCCCCGCTTCGGCCGCACTCTGGCGGTGCAGACGGTCTCGGGCCGGCTGGTCGCCCTCGGCCACCTCCTCTGGGACGGCGACGAGACCGAGGTCGCCCTCCTCGTCGAGGACGAGTGGCAGCGCCGCGGAATCGGCTCCGAGCTCCTCGGCCGTCTGGTGGCGCTCGCCATCGAGGCAGGCTACGAGAGCGCCTACGCCGTCACCCGCGCATCCAACACCGGCATGGTCGCGGCCATGCGTGCGCTGTCCCTGCCGCTGGACTACCAGATCGAGGCGGGCACGCTGGTCATCACCGCCCGGCTGGATGCGACGCCGGTCCGTTCGCTGCCGCCGTACGAGCAGGCCGGCCACTGACACCGTGCCGATCGGCTCCCCTGCGGCCGTCGGCCTCCGGTGAGCTCAGTGCCTGGCACAGATCGGCCCACAGATCCTCGACGTCCTCCAGACCGACCGACATCCGCAGCAGCCGGTCCCCCACGCCGGACGCCTGCCGGTCTCCCTCGTCCACAATGCGGTGGCTGATGGAGGCCGGATGCTGGATCAGGGTGTCCACACTGCCGAGGCTGACCGCGGGCGTGATGAGCCGTACGGCCGAAATCACCCGGTGCGGATCCCCGTACACCTCGAACGAGACCATCGCCCCGCCCAGCTCCGGATAGTGGACCCGGGCGATACGCGGATCGGCCGTCAGCCTGCGGGAGAGCTCGGCGGCGCTCGCGGAAGCCGCCCGTACCCGGACCGGGAGCGTGGCGAGCCCGCGCAGCAGCAGGTATCCGGCCATCGGGTGCAGCACCCCGCCGGTGGCGAAGCGCACCTGCCGGAGGCGGGCCGCGAACTCCTCGTCGCAGGCGACGATTCCGCCCATCACATCGCCGTGTCCGCCGAGGTACTTGGTGGCGCTGTGCAGCACGATCCGGGCACCGTGCTCGACGGGACGCTGGAGCACGGGCGTGGCGAACGTGTTGTCGACGAGCAGCGGCACGGAACCGCAGGAGTGCGCGATCGCGCGGATGTCGACCTCGGCGAGCGTCGGGTTGGCCGGCGTCTCCACCATCACCAGTCCCGTATCCGGACGGATCGCCGCCGCGATGCCCGCCGGATCGGTCCACGTCACCTCGGTGCCGATCAGACCGGCGCCGAGAAGGTGATCGCTGCAGCCGTAGAGCGGACGGACAGCGACCACATGGCGCAGTCCCATGCTCGCCCGCACCAGCAGGACGGCGGTGAGCGCCGCCATTCCGCTGGCGAACGAGACCGCGCTCTCCGCCCCTTCGAGCCGGGCGAGGGCGGTCTCGAAGCGGGCCGTCGTCGGATTGTCCAGACGTGCGTAGACGGGCGGTCCCTCGAGCTGGGCGCCGGTGGTGGCGAAGGCGTCGATCCGCTCGGCCTCGCCCCTGGAGTCGTACGAGGGGTAGGTGGTGGACAGATCGATCGGCGGGGCGTGCAGGCCGAGCGCCGCGAGATCGTCGCGGCCCGCGTGCACGGCTTCGGTGGCCAGTGCCCTGGACCGGATTGTCGTCGAGGTCGCCGTCGAGGCTTCGGTGTCCATGGCGGAACTCTGAACAAACACCAGGTTGTTGCGGCAATCTCCCGTGCTACGTTCGGCACATGGCCGATTCAATCGTTCTCGATCCGGTGGATCTGCACATTCTGCGACTGCTGCAGAACGATGCCCGGACCACCTACCGCGAACTGGCCGCCGAGGTCGGTGTCGCACCGTCGACCTGCCTGGACCGGGTGACCAGGCTGCGCCGCTCCGGCGTCATTCTCGGCCACCAGCTGCGTCTGGACCCGGCGAAGCTCGGCCGCGGCCTGGAGGCGCTGCTCTCCGTACAGGTCCGTCCGCACCGCAGGGAGCTCATCGGCCCGTTCGTCGAACGCATCAGGACGCTGCCCGAGTCCCGCGCGCTCTTCCATCTGACCGGACCCGACGACTATCTGGTCCATGTCGCGGTCACCGGCACCGCGGACCTCCAACGCCTGGTGCTGGACGAATTCACCTCGCGCCGTGAAGTGGCCCGGGTCGAGACCCGGCTGATATTCCAGCAGTGGGAGTGCGGCCCCCTGCTGCCACCGGCCGCCGGACCGGCCGGGGCGGCCGGGGCGGGCCACTGAGACCGGACGTCCGGCGGGGTGCCGGGACCCAATGGTGGTGACGCGGAGGCCTCCGCCGTACGAGGATGTCCGCATGTCAGACATTCCCAGCAGCGCGCTGCCCCGCCAGGTCGCCGACGCCTACGTCGACGCATTCATCGAGCTCGACCCGATCTCGGGCACCTACCTGGGTGTTGCGGAGAGCTCGCGCCGCCTTCCCGACTTCTCTCCGGCCGGGCAGGAAGCACTTGCCTCACTCGCCCGCACCACCCTGGCGAAGCTCGACGCCTCCGAACGGCTGCCCGGCGCGGACAGCGACGCCGAGCGTCGTTGCGGCCGCCTCCTGCGCGAGCGTCTCACCGCGGAACTCGCCGTCCATGAGGCCCACGAGGGGCTGCGCACGGTCTCCAATCTCTCCTCACCGGCGCACAGCATCCGTGAGGTGTTCACGGTGACACCGACCGAGACCGACGAGGACTGGGCGGCGGTCGTGGACCGGCTGCGCGCGGTTCCCGCCGCGCTGGAGGGCTACCGCGAGTCGCTCGCGCTCGGCCTGGAGCGCAAGCTGTACGGCGGCCCGCGCGCCACCGCCACCTTCATCGGCCAGCTCGACGAGTGGGCCGGCGACGGCGGGACGGGTTTCTTCCACGACTTCGCGGCCGGCGGTCCGGCGTCTTTGCGTACCGAACTGGACGACGGCGCCCGTCGGGCCACGGAGTCGGTCGTGGCGCTGCGCGACTGGATGCGCGAGGTGTACGCCCCCGCGATCGAGGGCGCACCGGACACGGTGGGCCGTGAGCGGTACGCGCGCTGGTCGCGCTACTTCAACGGCACCGATCTCGACCTCGACGAGGCGTACGCGTACGGCTGGTCCGAGTACCACCGACTGCTCGCCGAGATGAGGACCGAGGCCGAGAAGGTCCTGCCCGGCGCCGGTCCCTGGGAGGCGCTCGCCCATCTCGATGTGCACGGCAAGCACATCGAAGGGGT
The DNA here is from genome assembly GCF_043080425.1 of Streptomyces sp. NPDC015032. NCBI lineage: Bacteria > Bacillati > Actinomycetota > Actinomycetes > Kitasatosporales > Streptomycetaceae > Streptomyces > Streptomyces sp. NPDC015032. Next base: position 201,918 of record NZ_JBIBVN010000006.1, read on the forward strand.
CGACGAGGTCCGGGCCTGGCTGCAGAACCTGATGGACGAGGCGATCGAGGCGCTCGACGGTACGCACTTCGAACTCGCCGAACGGGTGAGGAAGGTCGAGTCCCACATCGCCCCGCCCGGCGGCGCCGCCGCCCCGTACTACACGGGCCCGTCCGAGGACTTCTCCCGCCCCGGCCGCACCTGGCTGCCCACCATGGGCGAGACCCGCTTCCCGGTGTACGACCTGGTCTCCACCTGGTACCACGAGGGTGTACCCGGCCACCACCTGCAGATCGCTCAGTGGACGCATGTCGCCGACAGCCTCTCCCGCTATCAGGCGTCGATCGGCGGTGTCAGCGCCAATGCCGAGGGCTGGGCACTGTACGCGGAGCGGCTCATGGACGAGCTGGGCTTCCTGCCGGACGCCGAGCGCCGCCTCGGCTATCTGGACGCGCAGATGATGCGTGCCTGCCGGGTGATCGTGGACATCGGCATGCACGCGGAGATGGAGATTCCGGCCGACTCCCCGTTCCACCCGGGCGAGCGGTGGACCCCCGACCTGGCCCAGGAGTTCTTCGGAAACCACAGCGGCCGTCCGGCCGACTTCGTGGAGAGCGAACTCACCCGCTATCTCTCGATGCCGGGGCAGGCGATCGGATACAAGCTGGGCGAACGCGCCTGGCTGCTCGGCCGGGAGAACGCCCGCAAGGCTCACGGCGACGCGTTCGACGCCAAGGCCTGGCATATGGCCGCGCTGTCGCAGGGGCCGCTCGGCCTCGACGATCTCGTGGACGAACTGTCCAGGCTCTGACCCATTGCCCGCCCCTTCTCCCCGCCCCGCCTGTCTTCCGCACTCCCCGAGGTACGCATCGGCGGGAGCGGCCGGGGCGGGGCGGGGCACCCGTCCGGTGCGACCGGTCAGCAGCCGCAGTCGGCGGAGTCGACGGGTGCGGTGAGCGGGTCGGCATCGCGCCGTTCGCGCCCCTTCCGGGTCTCGAACGCGAAACCCTCGCGCACCCAGTACTCGAACCCGCCGAGCATCTCCTTGACCTGATAACCGAGTTCGGCGAGGGCGAGCGCGACACACACTCCACCATCGCGACGACTGCTTCGTACTGAAGGTCACCGCCCGCTCGATGAGTCACCTGGAGGCGGTCTCGGGGAAGATCGGCGCACTCGGCTCCGTGACCACGAGCGTCGTCTGCTCCTCGCCGCTCCCCCGGCGCGCCGTCAGCCGCTGACCGCGCCCGCGGTGCGGTGCCGTACCGCCGATCCGTGCCGTTCCTTCACCACTTCCAGCTGTGCCGGGATGCGGCGGCGCAGGTCGGCGACATGGCTGACGATGCCGACGCTGCGGTCCCGTTCGCGCAGTGAGTCCAGCACGTCGAGCACCTCGTCGAGGGTCTGGTCGTCCAGGCTGCCGAAGCCCTCGTCGATGAAGAGGGTGTCCAGCCGTACGCCGCCGGCCTCGTCGGTGACGACATCGGCGAGGCCGAGCGCGAGGGCGAGCGAGGCGAAGAACGTCTCGCCGCCCGAGAGCGTCGCCGTGTCGCGTTCGCGGCCGGTCCAGGCGTCGACGACATGCAAGCCGAGACCCGATCTGCGGCCTCCGGTGCGGGCGTCGGAGTGGACCAGCGTGTAGCGGCCGGACGACATGCGCTCCAGCCGTACGGTGGCCGCGGCGGCGACCTGCTCGAGCCGGGCGGCGAGCACGTAGGACTCCAGACGCATCTTGCGTTCGTTGTCCGCGGAGGTGCCGGCGGTGAGCCCGGCCAGCCGTGCCACCCGGTCGTACTCCTCGCGCAGCGGCCCGAGCCCGCGTACCTCGTCCGTGGCGCCGCGCGACAGCCGGCCGAGCTCGGCGCAGCGCTCACGTGCGGCGGCCAGAGCCACGGAGGCGCCCCGCAGCGATCGTTCGGCGGTGTCGTACGCGGCCTGCGCGGTGTCCACCGCGGCCGGCGGGCCATCGGCGGCGGCTCGGCTCGCGGTCTCGGCGAGACGATCGGCGACGGCGGCCGCCTCGGACTGCCAGGCGTCGATCAGGCGCTGGAGACCGCGCTGTTCGGCGTCGGTCAGGAGGGTCGCCGCCGCGGCCTGCGGAGTGTCGAACCCGGCCCGGAACGCGGCGTCCGCGAGTCGGCCGTCGGCCTCCTTGCGGCGCTGTGCGGCCGTCTCCTCCTCGCGCACCGCCGCGACGGTCGCGGCGAGCAGACCGACCCGGCGCGCCAGCAGCTCGGCGTGCTCGGCAACGCTTGCGGACTCTCCTCGGGCGGCCGCCAGCTCGGCTTCCAGCACGGCTTGTTCACGGTCCAGCCCCTCCCGCAGGGAGGTACGGGCCGCGGCCCGGCGCTCGGCCAGTTGCCGGCCCTCCAGGCGCTCGGCATGTTCCCGCTCGGCGGCAGCGAGGGCCTCGCGCGCCGCGTGCATTCCGCCGGCCGCCCGGTGCGCCCCGGCGTGCTCGCGCGTCAGCTTCTCGACGAGCGCGGCGAGTTCGGCGACGGTGGGATCGGGCGCGGGCCCGGCGACGGAACCGGGGACGGATTGTTCGGCGCGGGCCGCGCCGGTGGCGACTGCCTCGGGCCCGGCAGTCGGCGCGGACTCGGACGGCGTGGTTGCGCCACCCCCGGCGACTGGCGCGGGCACGGCCGGTACAGCGCCGGCTCCTTCGGCCGCGGACGCCGGCACGACCGATGCGGCGCCGATCCCCCCGGCCGCCCGGTCGGCCGCGGCCGGTACAGCGACATCGGCGCGGTCCCTCTGCTGCGGCACCGCCGACTGTGCGGCGGCACGGGCCGCCAGGTGTTTCTCGCGTACGACCCCGAGCTCCCGGTCCGCCTCCGTGCGCGCCGCCTCGGCCCGCCGGTACGCGTCGAGGGCCCGCTCCTCGGTGGCCCGGTCGACATGGCCGTCGCCCGCGCGGGCGGGCCTGGGGTGGTCGGCGGAGCCGCACACCTTGCAGTCCTCGCCCTCGACCAGCTCGGCGGCCAGCTCGGCGGCGATGTCGCGCAGGCGTCGTTCGCGCAGCTCCAGCCATGACTCATGGGCGCCCGAGGCCTGTTCACGGGCCGCGGCCAGTCGCTCGGCGGCGGCCGACACCCGGATGGCGAGCGCGTCGCGACGGCGGGCCGCTTCCAGCCGTGCGCGGGCCGGCTCCAGCCGGCCGACGAGCTGTTCGGCGCGGGTCGCGGCCTCCTGGGCCTCCTCGATGCGCAGCCGCAGTTCGTGCCGGGTGGCCTCCCACCCGGCCAGCCAGCCCTTCGCTTCGTGGATCAGCTCGTCATCGGCCCGGGCCTGACGCTCCAGCCCGGCCCGCTCGGCGTCGATCTGCGCACTGCGCCGCTCCGCGCGCTGCGCCGCGTCGAGACCGCCCAGCTCCTGGCGGAGCCTTCGCTCCAGTTCCGCCAGCTGTTCGGCCCCGGCGTCGGCCAGGGGGTCGGGCAGCAGCGCACGGGCGGTGTCGCGGGCCTCGTGGGCCGCGCGGTACGCGCGCTCGGCCTCGTCGCGCAGTTCCAGTGCCGGAGCGACGAGGTCCGCTTTGCGGGCCCGCGCGAGCCGTTCTCGGTGTCGGTCGTGGTCGGGGCGGCCGGCTTCGAGTGCGGCGGCACGGCGCCGCGTCTCCTCGTACCGCTGCTGGAGCGCGGCACGTTCACGTTCACCGTCGAGGGCCAGTCGGGCGGCCGACTGCCGGCCTTCGGCCATGGACAGTACGGACGCGGCGATGTCGAGCCGTTCCCGGGCATTGCTGCGGGCCGCCGCGGCCCATTCCAGCACGCCGTCGGCCAGCCCCGGTTCGCCGGGCTGGATGTCCGGCAGCGGCGATTCGTGCGCGGTCGGCCCGGCGGCCTGGGCGATCCGCTGAGCGATCGCGAGGGTACGTTCGTCCCCGGCCCTGACCTGCGCCTCGGCGGCACGGCGCAGTTCGGCGAGGCGCTCCTCGACGGCGGCGAACCGGCGGGTGTCGAAGAGTCTGCCGAGCAGTTTGCCGCGCGCCTCGGCGTCCGCGCGCAGGAAGCGTGCGAAGTCGCCCTGCGGCAGGAGGACCACCTGACAGAACTGGTCCCGGCTCATGCCGATGAGCTGGGTGATCTCCTCGCCGATCTCCTGGTGCGAGCGGCTCAGCGGCCGCCAGCCGTCGTCGGGGTCGTACTCCCGCAGCCAGCTCTGGGCCTTCTCCGTCGTGTAGCCGCTGCCCTTCTTCTTGGGGCGGGGCTGCGCGGGGCGCCGGGTGACTTCGAGCCGTCGGCCGCCGACGGTCAGTTCCAGCTTGACCTCGGTGGGGAGGCCGGCCGGGGCGTGATCGCTGCGCAGCGAGGTGCCGGAGCCCTGGCGGGCGCCGGGCACCGCGCCGTACAGCCCGTAGCAGACGGCGTCCAGGACCGAGGTCTTCCCCGCGCCGGTCGGCCCGTGCAGCAGGAAGAGTCCCGCCGAGGAGAGGGCGTCGAAGTCGATGTCCTGGGTGGCGCCGAACGGCCCGAAGGCGGTGAGGGCGAGCCGGTGGAGTCTCAACGGTTCACCTCGCGCGCACTGTCGTCCACCCGCACATGGTCGAAGGCACCGCGCAGCACCGTGCGCTCCAGCTCGTCCGCCGGGGCCCCGCCCCGCACATGCGCCACGAAATCCTCCGCGATCTGCTGGTCGTCGCGCCCCTTGAGGCGCTGTGCGTACGAGGCGAGCGGGTCCTCGGGGGCCCGGTCGGGTTCGAATACGAGGCGGAGTGTGTGCGGGAACCGCTCGACGAGACGGGCCATCGGCTCGACCGGGCGCACCGGGTCGGTGAGCGTGGCCTCCACCCAGGAATCCTGGTGGTGCTCCAGCGCGGGGTCGTCGACGAGGGTGTCGAGGCGGCCGCGGAGTCTGGCGAGCGGGCGGGGCACCGGGCAGTCGATCCGCTCGGCGTCGACCGCACCCGAGGCGTCGAGGTCGATCAGCCACATCGTCTTGCGATGGGCGGCCTCGGAGAAGGAGTACGCGAGCGGCGAGCCCGAGTAGCGGACCCGATCGGTGACGGTCTGACAGCCGTGCAGATGCCCGAGCGCCGCGTAGTCGACGCCGTCGAAGACTCCGGCGGGGACCGCGGCCACCCCGCCGACGGTGATGTCGCGCTCGCTGTCGCTGGGCTCGCCGCCCGCGACGAAGGCATGGGCGAGCACCACGGACCGGGTGGTGTCCGGGCGCTTCGCGAGATCGGCGCGCACCCGGTCCATGGCCGCGCCCAGCACCGCCTCGTGCCCGGCCCGCTCCGCTTTGAAGACGTCCTTCACCAGGGCGGGTTCCAGGTAGGGCAGACCGTAGAACGCCACATCGCCATGTGTGTCGCGCAGGACGACGGGGGTGGCGCAGTGGGCGGGGTCGGTGCGCAGGTGGATTCCGGCCCGCTCGATCAGACCTGCGCCGACGCCGAGTCTGCGTGCCGAGTCGTGGTTCCCGGAGATCATCACGGTGGGCACACCGGCGGCGGCGAGCCGGTGCAGCGCGTCATCGAAGAGCTCGACGGCGGAGAGCGGCGGAACGGCCCTGTCGTACACGTCACCCGCGACGAGGACCACGTCCACCTCGTGCGCGCGCACCGTGGCCACCAGGTGATCCAGATAGGCGGCCTGGGCCTTGATCAGGGAGACCCGGTGAAACGACCGCCCCAGGTGCCAGTCCGATGTGTGCAGAATCCTCAATGCAACGCTCCGACCTGCACGTTTCCCCTTACTCCGCTCCCAGAACCAGCACCGGACCAGCACCGGCCCCACCACCGTCGCCAACTACGCTAGCGCCGGTCGGCACCTGATCCGTCACGGACCTCAGTCTGCCACTGGCGTCCGGGGCGGGAGGGCGATGGCTATCGGTTGCCCTCCGGATCGTCGATCGGCCCCGCCGGCGCGGAACTTCCAGGAGTGAAACCCTGGCGGCGCAGGTGACCTTTCCGTCCGGAGGAGGCCACAACGGGTGTGATCCGGGTCATGGGCAACGGTGTCCGATCCAGCACACCTGGCGATCTGCGTCGTGAAGGTGCCCGCGACGACGTCGGTTCACAGCCTCGCGAAGTACGCGCGGGTGTCCGACGAAGGTCTCCTGAACTCCCAGGACGACACCGACCCCGCCGCGCGTCGCCATCGCCGGCGGTCGGGCGAACTGTCTGCGGCCGGAGAGGAACACGACGAGTATGGAGACATCAATCCCGTTGCGCGAAGCGGTATTTCATGACCTGTTCCAGAGGCCAGTACGGTCGGATTCATGGAGTGGATTCTTCAAACGGCTGAAAATCTCGCGGCTGCCTTACGTGCTGGTGACGTGACCTCGGCGGAACTGACCGACGGGGCGATCGCCCGGATCGAGCGGGACGACAAGGCGATCAACGCGATCTGTGTGCCGGACTTCGACCGTGCGCGGGCCGCCGCGCGCGGTGCCGACCAGGCGCGCGCCCGCGGCGAGGACCGGCCGCTGCTCGGCATTCCGGTGACGGTCAAAGAGTCCTACAACATCGCCGGGCTGCCCACGACCTGGGGCATGCCGCCGCACCGGAACTACGTTCCGGCCGAGGACGCGGTGCAGGTGTCGCGGCTCAAGGCCGCAGGCGCGGTGGTGCTCGGCAAGACCAATGTGCCCTTGGGGCTGCAAGATGTGCAGAGCTTCAACGAGATCTACGGCACCACCAATAACCCGTGGGATCGCGGTCGCACGCCGGGGGGATCCTCCGGCGGATCAGCGGCGGCCCTGGCGGCCGGGTTCGGCGCGCTCTCCATCGGCTCCGACATCGCCGGTTCGTTACGCACCCCCGCACATTTCTGCGGTGTCTACGCACACAAGCCGACACTCGGGCTGGCGGCGAACCGCGGTATGGTCCCGCCACCCGCACCGGCCTTGCCGGCCGAGCCCGACCTCGCCGTCGTCGGTCCGATGGCGCGCACGGCCCGCGACCTCACGCTCCTGCTCGACGTCATGGCCGGGCCGGACCCGCTGACGCTCGGTGTGGCGCACGACTTGACGCTGCCGCCCGCGCGCCACGAGCGGCTCTGCGACTTCCGGGTCCTGGTCCTCGACAAACATCCGCTCCTTCCGACCGGGTCCGCTGTGCGGGCGGGCGTGAACCGGGTGGCCGACGCGCTTGTCGACGGCGGCGCCCGCGTCGCACGGCACAGTCCGCTGCTGCCCGATCTGGCCGAAGCCGCGATGCTCTACACGCAGTTGCTGTTTTCGAGCTCCCCTGCGCGTTTTCCCGTCGAAGCGTACGAGCAGCTGCGGACCCGCGCCGCCGGACTGGGCGCGGACGACCAGGGTCTCGATGCGGCGCGGCTGCGCGGCATGGTGTTCAGCCACCGCGAATGGATCGAGGCGAACAGCCGTCGCGAGCTCCACCGCCACGGCTGGCGGCAGCTCTTCGCCGAGTTCGACGCCGTGGTGTGTCCCATCACGCCCACTCCCGCGTTCCCGCACGACCACAACCCAGATCCGAGGGAACGCCGGATCGACATCGACGGCGTCGAGTACCCGTACTTCGACCAGCTCGTCTGGGCCGGTCTGGCCACCATGCCCGGCCTACCCGCCACCGCCATACCAGCGGGCCGGTCCCCCGAGGGTCTGCCGGTGGGAGTGCAGCTCATTGGTCCGATGTTCGAGGACCGCACCCCGCTGCGGCTGGCCGAACTGCTCGAGCAAAGGATCGGCGGCTTCCAGGCACCGAAGTAGGGCGTACCACCGGGTGTCCGTCGAGGACGAGGTGATCAGCGGGCTGTGGAGACGCCTCCATACGGTCCTCCCGGACGACACGGCCGGGAGGCGGTGCGGGCCGGCAGCGTGCGCACAACCCGCCGGCGGCCGAAGTCTCATCCGTGCCCGCGGAGGTACGCCTCCAGCTCGGCGGCCCCGGTCAGCATCGCCCGCCCTCGGGCGGACAGCCGGCCGCGCCAGTCGCGCAGTGCGGCCTCCAGCGGCTCCAGTCCGCCGGCCGCGTGCACCTGGGCGATCAGTGGGGCGATCTGCTCCAGCAAGTAGCCGCCCCGCCTGAGCTGGTGGGCCAGTCGGGCGTCCCGTACGTCGGCCTCGTCGTAGACGCGGTACCCGGTCGACGGGTCGCGGCGCGGGCGCACCAGCCCGGCGCGCTCCCATGTGCGCAACGTCGCGGGCCGGATTCCGAGCGCCTCCGCCAGCGGCCCGATGAACGTGCCGCCGGGCCCGCCCACCACCGCGTCGGGTCCGGACACGGCAATGGGCGCCAGGTCGCGGAGGGCACTCTCCACGGCCTGGAGTGTCCGCCGGTCGTCGAGTAGCTGGGCGTGACTCTCGTCGATGAGGCGGAACGCCTCATCGACCGCGCCCTCGTTCACGGCCCGCATGATCGACGTCGCCGTCTGGTGGCCGTGGCCGGACAGCAGGGCGAGGAACGCGCCCAGGGCCCGCGCGTGCAGCGGGGTGTAGATGCGGTAGCCGTGGGGGGTGCGACCGGCGGCCGGAAGGATGCCGGCCTCCTCGTAGTTCCTGATGGCCTGCGTGGACAGGCCGTGCCCGCGCGCCAGGTCGACCGGCCTGAGTCGCTCGCCGGTTTGAAGGTTTCGTCCCACATTCCTGACGATAGCGCGGGAAAGTTTCAATCGAAACTTCAACGATACCGTTGAAGGCATGGCGACTGACATCACAGACACCGCCCATGCCGTCGAGGCCGCCGCCGTCATGAGGCTGCTCCCGGCCCGGCCGCGGCTGCTCGCCCTGGGCGAGCCCACCCACGCCGAGGACACGTTGCTCGAACTGCGCAACGAACTGTTCCGGCAACTTGTCGAACAGGAGGGGTACCGGACGATCGCGATCGAGAGCGACTGCATGAGGGGTCGGGTCGTGGACGACTACGTCACCTCGGGCACGGGCACCCTCGACGAGGCCATGGAGCGCGGCTTCAGCCACGAGTGGTTCAACGTGTCCGCCCCCAACCGCGAACTGGTGCGCTGGATGCGGGCGTACAACGACGGCCGGCCCGCGTCCGAGCGGGTCCGCTTCGCCGGTTTCGACGGCCCGCTGGAGATCACCCACGCCGCGAGCCCCCGGCAGGCCCTCACCGCACTCCACGGCTACCTCTCCGCCCAGGTGGGCGCGGACCTCCTCCCCTGCACCGAGGAAACACTCGACCGCCTGCTCGGCACCGACGACCGGTGGACCGATCCCGCCGCGATGATGGACCCGGCCCAGTCCGTGGGGCAGTCGGCCGAGGCCGGTCGGCTGCGGCTGCTCGCCGACGACCTGGCGGCACTGCTCGACGAGCGGACGCCACACCTGATCACGGCCACTTCGCGGGACGACTGGGACCGGGCACGCCTGTACGGGCGCACCGCGACCGGACTGCTGCGCTACCACTACTGGATGGCCGACACCTCACCGGCCCGCATGACCCGGCTGGTGGGCCTGCGGGACCAGATGATGGCCGACAACCTCCTCGCCGTCGCCGCCCGGGGCCCGGCACTCGTCCACGCCCACAACTCCCATCTCCAGCGGGAGAAGAGCACGATGCAGTTGTGGGAGGAGCCGGTGGAGTGGTGGAGCGCCGGTGCACTGGTGAGCGCCCGGCTCGGCGAGGAGTACGCCTTCCTGGCCACGGCCCTCGGCACGATCCGGCACCAGGGTGTGGACACGCCGCCGCCGGACACCGTCGAAGGACTCCTGTACGCGCTCCCGGAGGACCGCTGCGTCATCGACGCCCCGCGACTGGCCACCGCCCTCGCCGGCGCGCGCCCCGCCCCCCGCGAATCCCCCTGGTTCGGCTACGCCCCGCTCGACCCGGCCCACCTGGCGGACAGCGACGGGATCGTGTTCGTCAAGGACGTCCCGCAGAGCCAAAGGGCTGTCCCGCAATCCCTGGCGGGCGGCCGCTGATCACCGGGCACCCCCGGGCGCCGGCAGGCCGATGACCTCCCCGACGGCTTTCACCGACGGCTCCAACTGACCACCGTCACGGCGCTCTTCATCACCCTTGTCGGAGAATCCCGCGCAGCCGGGTCCGGCGAACCCGGGTGCCGGGCGTCCGCCTGGCTGACGAAGGGCGCTCCGGTGTCACGCCGGCCTGTCTCCTGGGAATCGGGGAGCCCGTGGGTCGGCGGCGCTTCCTGCGAGGGCCGGAAGCACCCGTCCCAGGCGTGCGAGCGGGGACAGGGCCATCACCACCGGGGACAGCATGAACGGCTGTTCGCGCGGGGTGAGCATCTCCGACCGCGACGATCCACGTCCGGGTGTACGTGAACAGCTGTTCGCGCGGGGTGAGCATGCTCCCGCCGGTTCACGGGGGCGGACAGCACCGGGTCCGCTGGCCGTCGTTCCCCCGTCAGGCGTCCCCATACGCCTCGCCGCCCAGCTCCAGCCGGGCCTCGCCCGCCGTCACGTCGGCCAGCCAGCCGCGGAACACCTCGACGTCGGCGTCCGGCAGCCCGATCTCGATGACGACGGCTTCCGCGTACCGGACCTCCCGCACGGTCCGCCCGGTGGCCCGGAGGTCGTTCTCCAGCTTGCCCGCGCGCTGGTGGCCGACCGTGATCGTGGCGAGGCGGAATCGCTGCCGCGTGAGGGTACCGATCTCGTCGAGGGCCTCGCCGACCACTCCCCCGTACGCCCGGATCAGGCCGCCCGCGCCGAGCTTCACACCGCCGTAGTAGCGGGTGACGACGGCGACGACGTAACGCATCTCACGGCGCGTCAGCATCTGCAGCATGGGTACGCCCGCGGTGCCGCCGGGCTCCCCGTCGTCGCTCGCCTTCTGTACGGAGGCATCGGCGCCGATCACGTAGGCGAAGCAGTTGTGGGTGGCGGTCGGGTGCTCCCTGCGGACGCGGGCGACGAAGTCCTGCGCCTCCTGCTCGGTGGCGGCGGGGGCGAGCGCGCAGATGAAGCGCGACCGGTTGATCTCGGTCTCGTGCACGCCCGCTCGGGCGACTGTCCGGTACTGCTCCTGCATCCTGCCAGCCTATGCCCCGGCCGGGAATGCTCCGGGGCCGCCGTCCGTTGTCCGGATCATGTACGCAGACGCAGAGATGATCCGCAGGATTCTCCGGGAAACGGGCGATACCTGGGCCGTCGTGGGACTGTCCGACAACCGCTCGCGCGCGGCCTACGGCGTCGCCGAGGTGCTGCAGCGCTTCGGCAAGCGCGTGGTCCCGGTACACCCGAAGGCGGAGCGGGTCCACGGCGAGGACGGCTATGCGTCGCTGGCCGACATCCCGTTCCCGGTCGATGTGGTGGATGTCTTCGTCAACAGCGATCTGGCGGGCGGCGTCGCCGACGAGGCAGTGGCGGTGGGTGCGAAGGCGGTCTGGTTCCAGCTCGGTGTGATCGACACCGAGGCGTACGACCGCACGCGGGCGGCCGGGCTCGACATGATCATGGACCGCTGCCCCGCCATCGAGATTCCGGCACTGGGCCGGTAGCCGCAGCACTCCTGTCCCCCGGCCGAATGTGCGTGGTGTCGCATGCGCCGTCCGGCTGGGAGAATGGCCCGCTGTGAGTACTACGACCGTGCCGACCGTCCGCCACGGCCGAACCGGGCTGGCCGGTCAGCTGCACGAGCTCGGGGTGGAGCGGAACGGCCTCCTCCTGGTGCATGCGTCGATGCGTGCCGTGGGTGCGGTGAGCGGCGGGGTCGGGGCGGTGGCCGCTGCCTTGCGGGACGCCCTCGGCCGCCACGGCACACTCGTCGTCCCGGCGTTCACCCCGGAGAACTCCGACACCTCTCCGCACTATCTCGACCGGGTTCGCGGTCTCACCGACCGGGCCCGGGAGGCGGTCCGTGCGAGCATGCCGCCCTTCGACCCGGCGACCTCGGCCGCGCCGTCGATGGGCCGCCTCGCGGAGGCGGTGCGGCTGACCGAGGGGGCGGCGCGCAGCGGACATCCCCAGACGTCGTTCGCAGCGCTCGGTCCGTCGGCGCGGGAACTGATGGCGCACCACCGCCCCGACTGCCATCTCGGGGAGGACTCCCCGTTGGCCCGCCTCTACGACCTGCGGGCCCAAGTGCTCCTGCTGGGCACCGGGTTCGACACCTGCACCGCGTTCCATCTCGGCGAGTACCGGGTACCGGCCCCGCCCCGCCGCAGCTATCGCTGTGTGGTGGCGGCCGGGGGCCGGCGCCGGTGGTGGGAGTACGAGGATGTCGCGCTGGACGACGGCGACTTCGCGGATCTGGGGGCGGACTTCGCCCGCTCGGACGGCGGTGCGGCGGTCCGCACCGGTCCGGTGGGTGCGTCGACGAGTCGGCTCTTCCGCCTCACCGACGCCGTCGACTTCGCGGCCCGCTGGCTGCCGTCGCACCGCGGCGGTGTGCAGGTTCGGGCTCTCTGCCGCGCGCACGGCTGAGCGGCGTCCTCAGCTCCTGACGCCCAGGCCGTCGACGATCACCGCACCCGGCAGCGCGGCCAGCGCCTTGCCCGGAACACCGCCCCAGCCTTCCGTCACGGCCGCGACGACAGGTGGAGGGAGCAGGTCGAGGCGGTTGGCCGCCGGGCCTGCGTTCTCGAACGATCCGATGGGTGCGCGCATGCGCGCCACGCCAACAGCGTCCCGAAGGCGGCCGGCCGGCATCTCACCGTACGGGTGAAGTCGGCCGACCTCTCACCGTACGGGCGGGATGGAGACGGCCATGGTGACCTCGGTGGGCCCGGAGCCGTCGTTCCGGTAGGCATGCGGGTGGTGCGCCTCGAAGGTGGCGGATCCGCCGGCGGGTACGGAGTACGAGATTCCGTCGACGACGAGGGTGAGTTCGCCCTCGGTGACGTGGAGGAGTTCGACGGTGCCTTCGGGGTGCGGGTCGGAGGTGCTGCTGTCGCCGGGCATCAGTCGCCACGACCAGAGTTCGAGCGGGCCCCTGGCCTCCGTGCCGACGAGCAGGGTGCTGGAACTGCCCGCCTCCGTGGACCACATGCGTACTGCCTGGCTCCCGGGCACCAGCCGGACCGGGGACCGCTGTTCGTAGTCGAGCAGGGTGGTGATGCTGACGCCCAGCGCGTCGGCGAGCTTGACCGCGGTGCCGACGCTCGGGTTGGTGCGGGCCTGCTCGATCTGGATGATCATGCCGCGGCTGACTCCGGCACGGGCGGCGAGTGCGTCCAGGGTGAAGCCGCGTTCCCCCCGCCAGCGCTTCAGATTGCGCGCCAGCGACTGAGTGAGCTGATCGAGGTCAGACACATTCCGTCCAATATTCTGGATGACAGGGTCGAAAATACTGCACTCCGGTGTGGTGCACCCCACCGTCCATCGCACTGTACTGCGAGGCCTGCCATGACAGCGCTGTTCGCCCTGGCCACCAGCCTGCTCCGGGGGCCGGCCGACTTCGGCGGCGGACTGCTCACCGGCGTACACCCGCGCTCACCGTGGTCGTCGTCTCGCAGACCGCCGCGGCGGTGGTGCTGGGGGCCGTCGTGTTCGCCACCGGCGGCTGGAGCTAAGGGCTGTCCCGTAATCCCTGGTGGATCAGCGCGCGGCGTCAGATGCGGTGCATCGCAAGGCGGAGGGACGTCCGCGTACTGGATGTATTCGGACGTTCCGACAACGCGGCGAGGATGGGGCCTCCCCTGCTCGAGCGCAGCCGAGAGCTTGGGGAAGTAGCTGTCGTCGTGCGCCCGCCAGGGATTACGGGACAGCCCTTAGGCGGGCCCGCAGCTCTGGTTCGCCGTCGCGGCGGGCGCCGTCGGGCCGGTCGCGATGCTGAGCTTCTACAAGGCCCTGGCGCTCGGCCCGATGGGCGTGGTTTCCCCGCTCGGATCGCTGGGTGTCGCCGTGCCGGTGAGCATCGGGATCGTCGTCGGGGAGCGACCGGGGCTGCCGCAGTGCGCCGGGGTCGTCGTGGCCGCGGTGGGCACGGTGTTGCTCGCGACCGGCTGAGGGTCCGCCCCCCACCACCGCCCTCAGTCGCCGGACCGGCCCGTGGACTCGTCCGGTTCCGCCAGGGACAGCAATTGCTCGGGGGTGACGCCCGACGGGATCGGTACCGGAGCGGGGGTACGCAGCGGAGGCTGCCAGCCCTTCTCCGCATCCCAGCTGCGTACGACACGAGCGGGAGCACCGGCCACCACCGCGTGATCGGGCACCTCCCCCCGTACGACCGCGCCTGCCGCGACCACCACGTTGCGCCCCAGCGTGGCCCCCGGCAGAATCACCGCCCCGGTGCCGATCCAGCACCCCGGCCCGATGGCGACCGGCTGCATGCGCGGCCACTGCCTGCCGACCGGCTCGTGCGGATCGTCGTAACTGTGGTTCGTGGACGTGATGTACACATACGGTCCGCAGTACGTGTCCGAGCCGATGGTCACCTTGGTGTCGGCGACGACATGGCTGCCGCGGCCGAGCACCACCCCGTCCCCCAGGGTCAGGATCGACTCGGGTCCGAGGTCCAGGTCGGGCATGAGTCCGGCGGTCAGCGTGACCTGTTCACCGATCACGCAGTGGGCACCGAGCTCGATCCACGGCTCTCCGAAGACCGTGCCCTGAGGGAAGGCCAGCCGGGTGCCCGTGCCGATCCGGCCGAACCGCAGCCCGCCGGGATGTTCCGCGGTGACCGCACCCGACTCCTGCACCCAGCGCCAGCCTTGGTGGACCGCCCGGGACAGGGCGCGCCGCCGCCAGGCGGCGAGGGAGGAGAACGTGTTCCTGTTCTTGGGCACTCGCACACGGTAGTCGGCGGCGCCCGGCGCGATCACCGCGGCAACCTGTGATGTTCACCCCACTCGACGGGAGTCCGCCGTCCTTCGCATACCGTTCCCCCCGGCGATCGAACGGCGACGGACGAGCCGTGACGATCGAACGACCGCGACCGCACCACACCTGAGCACGGAGGAACGGGCGATGGCAGAACAGGCGTTGATCACGGGAATCGACGGCAAGGAGCCGGACATCGATACGGAGGCCTTCACCGCACCGACATCGGTCGTGATCGGCGAGGTCACGATGGCGGCGGGTTCCAGCGCCTGGTACCACGCCGTGCTGCGTGCCGACTGCGGTCCCATCGTCATCGGCGCCGACAGCAACATCCAGGACAACTGCAGCGTGCATGTCGACCCCGGGTTTCCGGTCACGGTCGGCGAGCGCGTCTCGGTCGGGCACAACGCCGTGCTCCACGGCTGCACCGTCGAGGACGACGTCCTGGTCGGCATGGGGGCCACTGTCCTCAACGGTGCCCGCATCGGCGCCGGTTCACTGGTCGCGGCGCAGGCGCTGGTCCCGCAGGGGATGCAGGTACCCCCGGGATCGCTCGTCGCCGGTGTCCCCGCCAAGGTCAAGCGGCAGCTGACCGAGGAGGAGCTCGAAGGCATCAAGTTCAACGCGGCGGGCTACATGGATCTGGCCAAGGCGCACCGCCAGGTGCACCGGAGCTGAACGGAACGGAGCCGAGGGGCGCGGCGGGCGGTCGTCCAGACCCGCCCCGCCGCCCCCGCCGCCCGGCTCTCTGCCGAGTCAGTCCGCGGCCGGCACGGTCCCCGCTTCGGGCGTGGAGACGGCCGATGTCCGTGCCGCCGCCTTCTTGGCCCGGTTCTTCAGGATCAGCATCGAGGTCAGACCGATCAGCACCGCGGCCACGAGGCCGAGGTAGGAGAACCGCTTGAGCCAGGACTCGGCCACGACACCCATCGAGTAGATGACGGCCGTGGTGCCGCCGGCCCAGACGATGCCGCCGAGCACGTTGGCGATCAGGAACTTCCAGTAGGGCATGTGCAGTACGCCGGCCAGCGGGCCCGCGAAGATCCGCAGCAGTGCGACGAAACGGCCGAAGAACACCGCCCACATCCCCCACTTGTGGAACGACCGCTCCGCCGTGGCGATCTGGCTCTCGCCGAAGTGCCTGGGGAACTTCCCGCCGAGCCGGGCGAGAAGCGGCCGTCCGCCCTTGCGCCCGATGGCGTATCCGATCGAGTCACCGATGACCGCACCGACCGATGCGCAGGCACCGAGGACCCAGGGGTTGATTCCGTCGTGTCCGACGGCCATGAGCGCCGCGCTGATCAGGACGATCTCGCCCGGCAGCGGAATGCCGAGGCTCTCCAGTCCGATGACGACGCCCACCAGGGCGTACACGCTGACCGCGGGGACGGTCTCCAGCCACTCCTGGATGTGCAACGCCGGTTCCTCCCGTAACTGATGTCCCATTGCCCGCCGGTCAACTCCCCGGCGCACCGCGGGAATGCTACCTGGCCCGTCCTCCGCCCGGACAGTGCGAAGGGCCGCCACGACCCTCCTGCCGGGGTGCGTGGCGGCCTTTCGGGGAACCGTGCCGGATCAGGTGTGGGGACGCAGCGTCCAGACGACCGTCATCTCACCGGTCACCGCGCCGTCCGCGCGCCGGATCTCGATGGCCACGGGGAACTCGGGGCGCTTGCCCTCGTCCAGTTCGGCGACGACATCGGCCACCGGGCGGGCGAGGGTCGCCGTCGCCGTGACGACTCCCTTGGCCAGCTTCTTGTAGCCGATCTCCGCCTTCACCGCCAGCGGGACGGCGCGCGACATCTGGTCGCCGAAGGCGGCGATGACGATGGCGCCGCTCGCGGACTCCGCGAGCGTGAACATCGCACCGGCGTGGGGTCCGCCGACGTGGTTGTGGTAGTCGGCCTGGTCCGGCAGACGGACCACCGCGCGCTCGGCGGTCGTCTCCAGGAACTCGAGATTGAGGGTTCGGGCCATCGGGACCGTCGCGACGAGCATCTCGCCGACGGTCATCTGTTCAGCGCTCATGATCAGATGTTACTTACGAGTAGAACTCTTTGGCCATCCCCGGATCCCGTGCGCCCGGTTGCCCTGTCGCTTCCTTCGCCGCCCGCTCACGGGGGCGGGCGTAGCCGACCGGCCACCGCCCCTCTATGGTTACTCGCCATGTGGCCAGGACAGCAGCCGCCCGGGGGCGAGCAAAACCCGCAGGACCAGAATCAGAACCCGTATCAGCAGCCGGGGTACCAGCAGCCGAACCCCTATCAGCAGCCGGGATATCAGCAGCAGGGACAGCCCGGGCAGCAGCCGGGTTACCCGCAGCAGGGCCAGCAGCCCGGATACCCGCAGCCGAACCCGTACCAGCAGCCGACCGTGTCGCAGTACGCGGTCCCCGGTCCGGCCGGGGGTCCGCAGCCCGACGGCGGCAAGAAGAAGACCACCGCCGTCGCCATCGTCGCGGCCACCGCTGTCGTCGTGGCCGCCGTGGTGACCGGTGTCGTCGTGATGAACAAGGACGGCGGCAAGGGCAAGGACGTCGCCGACGACAAGAACTCCTCGGCGCCCGCCGAGCCGTCCGTGTCCTCGTCCGAGGCGAACCCGCGCGGCGTCGGCGGGGACGCCAAGCCCCTGATCGCGGGCTGGAAGGTCGTCACCAATCCGAAGTGGGGCACGCAGTTCGACGTGCCCGGCGACTGGGAGGTCGGCGCCCCCGGCTCGCCCTCGTACTTCGAGGACAAGAAGAAGGGGGATCACTCGCCCCTCATCGGCTTCTCCGCGCCGTCGTTCTACCAGAAGAAGTGGTGCGTGGCAGACCCCGACAAGGACGGCGTCTCGGAGGACATCAGCCTCGCCAGCGCCGGCACCAGGGGCGCCGAGGGCGCCACCGACGCCGCCAAGAACGCCCACAGCGAGGCAGGGACCTGGGCGTGGGCCGCGTACGCGCAGCACATGCCGCAGAGCACCATCAAGTTCACGCCGGCCGAGCAGTACACCACCCAGTCGGGTCTGACCGGCCAGGTCGTCACGGCCACCGCTCCCGATGTGACGAAGCGGACGAAGTGCGACAGCGACGGCAAGACGATCGCCTTCACCTTCAAGAACAAGAAGGGCGAGTTCGCGTCCTGGGTCCTGTACGCAGCCGACAACGTCAAGGACGAACTTCCCGACACGACGATCCGGAAGATTCTGAGCACCGTGCGGCTGGTGGATGTCGCCGCGTCCGACTGACCCTCTTCGCCGCCTCCGGGAAAACAGTTGGCAGGGCCCGGCCGCGGCGGCGATAGTCCTCTGGTGACTGCCGCTCCCGCTTCCCCCTTACGCCGCCCCGGCCGCAACTATCGT
Source organism: Streptomyces sp. NPDC015032 (assembly GCF_043080425.1). Classification (NCBI taxonomy): domain Bacteria; kingdom Bacillati; phylum Actinomycetota; class Actinomycetes; order Kitasatosporales; family Streptomycetaceae; genus Streptomyces; species Streptomyces sp. NPDC015032. The sequence continues at coordinate 219,891 of NZ_JBIBVN010000006.1, forward strand.
CTGCTGACCGCCGCCGCGGTCATCACGGGGCTGGGCACCCATGGCGCGCTGATCGCGGCCGCGTTCGCGGTTCTGGACGCGGGTGGTGACGGCGGCGACGTCGGCCTGGTCGCCGCCGCCAGGACCGCACCGCTGGTGCTCTTCCTGCTGATCGGCGGGGCGGTCGCGGACCGGCTGCCGCGTCACCGGGTGATGGTCGCCGCGAACGCCCTCAACTGCGTCTCGCAGGCCGCCTTCGCCTGGCTGGTCCTGGCCGGCGATCCGAAGCTGTGGCAGATGATGCTGCTCACCGCGCTGTGCGGCACGGGGCAGGCGTTCTTCGGCCCGGCGGCCGAGGGCATGCTGATGTCGAGCGTCAGCCGTGAGCAGGCGAGCCGCGCCTTCGCTCTCTTCCGCATGGCCACGCAGGGCGCGACGATCGGCGGCGCGGCGCTCGGCGGCGCCATGATCGCCGCGATGGACCCGGGCTGGGTGCTGGCCATCGATGCGGCGTCCTTCGCGTTGGCGGGTGCGCTGCGCGCTTTCCTGGACGTCAGCCACATCCCCTCGCGCGCGCCGGGCGGCGGTCTGCTCGCCGATCTGCGGGACGGCTGGCAGGAGTTCATCGGCCGCCCCTGGCTGTGGAGCATCGTGGCGCAGTTCTCGGTGGTGGTCGCCGCGGTGGGGGCCGCCGAGTCGGTGTACGGGCCGCTGGTCGCCCGCGACGAACTCGGGGGCGCCCGCCCCTGGGGCTTCGCGCTCGCCGCGTTCGGGGTCGGCACACTGGGCGGGGCGTTCCTGATGACCCGCTGGAAGCCCCGGCGGATGCTGCTGGCCGGAACCCTCTGCGTCTTCCCGCTGGCCCTGCCGTCGGCGGGGCTCGCGGTGCCGTTGCCGGTGGCGGGGCTCTGCGGGGTGATGTTCGTCAGCGGCGTCGCCATCGAGGTGTTCGGGGTCTCGTGGATGACGGCCATGCATCAGGAGATCCCGGAGGAGAAGCTGTCGCGCGTCTCGGCATACGACTGGTTCGGCTCGGTGGCGATGATGCCGGTCGCCACCGCCCTCGCCGGTCCGGTGGAGGCCCTGGTCGGGCGCGGTGAGGCCCTGTGGGGCTGCGCTGCGCTGATCGTGGTGGTCACCGGCGCCGTGCTGTTCGTCCCCGAGGTCCGCAGTCTGACCCGCGCCACCGCCACCACCGAGGTGGTGGCGGCCGAGGGGCCGAAGCCGGTCTCAGCCGATGCCGAAGGCTCCGTCGGGCGGCTCGGGTGAGGCGACCGCCTCGCCGTCCCCGACCGGCCGGGCGGCTCCGACGAGCCGGTCCAGCGCGGGGCCGTACTCGACCCTGGCGGGGAAGGCGTCGGCCGCGCAGCGACGGGTCAGTGCCGTGGTGTCGACGGGGTTCCGGGACGCGACGAGGACGACGTTGCCGAAGCGCCGGCCGCGCAGCACCGCCGGTTCGGCGATCAGGGCGATCTCCTCGAAGACGGCGGCGAAGGTGGCCAGTTGGGAGCGGAGGAAGCCGAAGGGCGCGCCGTCGGCGAGGTTGGCGGCGTAGACTCCGCCGTCGCGCAGCGCCCGGTGGGCGGCCCTCGCGTACTCCACGGTGGTGAGGTGGGCGGGCACCCGCGAGCCGCCGAAGACATCCGCGATCAGGAGGTCGACGGAACCGGGCCGGGTCCCTTCCAGCCTGTCGCGGGCGTCCACGCCGTGCACGGTGATCCCGCTGCCGTCGGGGACCGGCAGATGCTCGGCGACCAGCGCCAGGAGCCCGAGGTCGGCCTCGGCGACGTCCTGCCGGGAGCCGGGCCTGGTCGCGGCGACATAGCGGGGCAGGGTGAGCGCACCGCCCCCGAGGTGGAGTACGTCCAGGGGGGCGCCCGGTGCCGCCGCGCAGTCCACGACGTGGGCGAGCCGTCGCACGTACTCGAATTCGAGGTGGTCCGGCGCGTCGAGGTCGACGTACGACTGCGGCGCGCCGTCGACGGTGAGCAGCCAGGCCCTGTCCCGGTCCACATCGGGCAGGAGTCTGGCGGTGCCCTGGTCCACGTCCCGGATGACGGGTATCGGCTCGTTCACTCCCCCATTGTGGGGTGCCGGATCAGCTGCTCACGACCGCGGCGACGGCTTCGGTGTGCGATGCCGCCTGGGCGAGCCCGGCACGGGCCGCCGCGGCCCGGTGGCCCGGGTCGAGGGGGTTGCGGCCGAACGCCTTCCTCGCCGCCGCGTCCGGGGTGATGACCTCGACGCGCGCGCCCTGCGCGACGAGCTCGGCCGCCTGTGAGCGCGGCGAGGCGATGGCCTTGTTGCCACTGGCCGTCGGAGCGATGACGACGACGCGCCGGTGGCCCGCGGCGAGATGGGCGTTGGCCGGGGAGTGCACCCCGCCGTCGATCCAGGACCGTCCCCCGACGGTGGCGACCGGCCAGACGGCCGGTACGGCACAGCTCGCCGTGACGGCGTCGACGAGGGGCACTTCGCTCTCCCTGTCGAACGTGTGGAGTTCGCCGGTGGCCGCGTCGACTGCGGTGATGCGCAGGGGGCGTTCGGGCCAGTCCACCGACGGGAGACGCCCGGCGATCGCTGCACGCCGTTCGTCCGCCGTGATGCCGAGGCGGGCGCCCTGCGCGATTCGGGCCAGCTTCCGGCCGTATGCCTCGGGGGTCCGGGCGGACAGTACGGCCCCCGCGTAGCGCAGTACGGTCAGCGCGCCGAGCCTGCCGCCGGTCATGTCCCGCGGATCGGCGAGCTGGAGTTCGTACAGTTCCAGAAGGCCGAGCAGTCCTGAGGCCAGCTGCGCGCCGACCACCGCGCCCGCCGAGCTGCCGATGATCAGGTCGTCGCCGGCGATGCCTGTCCCCGCCTGCGCGAACCCGTACAGAATTCCCGTTTCCCAGGCACCGCCCGTGACGCCGCCTGCACCGAGCACCCACGCTGTTCCTGTCATGCCGTCAGTCTTGCCTACGGCACGGGGCCCGCCTCCCGTGGGGTACGGGAGGCGGGCCCTCGGCACGACAGGGCTCAGAGCAGCCCGGTGACGGTGCCCGCGCCGACGGTGCGGCCACCCTCACGGATCGCGAAGCCGAGTCCGGTCTCCAACGGGACGTCACGGCCCAGCTCGACGGTCAGGTCGACCGTGTCGCCGGGTCGCGCCACCGCTACCGCGCCGAGGTCGACATCGCCGACGACGTCCGCGGTGCGGATGTAGAACTGCGGCCGGTAGCCGGTGGTGACCGGGGTGGTCCGGCCGCCCTCCCGTGCCGACAGGACGTACACGTGCGCGGTGAAGCGGCGGCTCGGCGTCACGCTTCCGGGCGCCGCGACCACATGGCCGCGGCGGACCCGGTCGCGCTCCACCCCGCGCAGCAGCAGCGCCACGTTGTCACCGGCCTCCGCGGACTCCATCGGCTTCCCGAAGGTCTCCAGGCCGATGACGACCGTCTCGATGTCCGGGCCCAGCACCGACACCCGGTCGCCGGTCCGGACGGTGCCGCGCTCGACGGCTCCGGTGACGACGGTGCCCCGGCCGGTGATGGTCAGGACGTTCTCCACCGACAGCAGGAACGGCGCCTCGGTGTAGCGGACCGGCATGGGTACGTACGTGTCGACGGCGTCCAGCAGCGCCTCGACGGCCGCGGTCCAGCGCGGGTCGCCCTCCAGGGCCTTGAGGCCCGACACGCGTACGACGGGGACGCAGTCACCGCCGTAGCCGTGCGCGGAGAGCAGCTCGCGGACCTCCAGCTCGACCAGGTCGGTCAGCTCGGGGTCGCCCGCGTCGGCCTTGTTGAGGGCGACGACGATGTGGTCGACGCCCACTTGGCGGGCGAGCAGGACATGTTCGGCGGTCTGCGGCATGATCCCGTCGAGCGCGGAGACGACAAGGATCGCCCCGTCGAGCTGGGCGGCACCGGTGACCATGTTCTTGATGTAGTCGGCGTGGCCCGGCATGTCGACATGGGCGTAGTGACGGGTGTCGGTCTCGTACTCGACGTGCGCGATGTTGATGGTGATGCCGCGCCGTGTCTCCTCCGGCGCCCGGTCGATCCGGTCGAACGGGACGAACGTGCCGGTTCCGCGGTCGCTGAGGACCTTGGTGATGGCGGCGGTCAGGGTGGTCTTGCCGTGGTCGACGTGGCCCATGGTGCCGATGTTGAGGTGCGGCTTGGTGCGCACATATGCCGTCTTGGGCATGGCTCATTCCTTGGAATTCGAAGCTGAGAGAGAAGACCCCAGGGCCCCGCCGACCCTCCCCTTACGGGGTCCGCCGGACTGTCGGGGGAGGGTCAGCTTCGGGCGCCGCCGATGGGCGCCGAGGCAGCGGTGAACGCTGCGGCGGCGACTGCCGCTGCGGTGACGGGGTTCACGGCAGCCTTCGGCGCGTCCGCGACTGCGGACCTCGCTGCGAGAAAGGCGTACCGGAACATGGGTCCGAGCATGGCCGAGGAACGTGGTGGCGTCGAATGGTTTTCCGGCGGACATCGCAGACGTGAGACGCGAGTTCGCCGTCCGTTCGTCGACGGAGGCGTTTCGTCCGGTGCGGGGTGGGGAGCGGGCACGTAAGCCGTACGGGGCACCCGTCCCCGTACCGACCGCGCTACGGCGATCACGCACGGACGTCGGTTACTCTCCCCGCATGCTCGACCCCGTCCCCGGCGCCCGGCCCGCCACCGGCCTCGCCGCGCGCTGCGCGAGGGCGCTGCTCTCGCCCTGGTCCCGGTTCTCGCTGCTCGTAGTGGTGCTGCTGGCCGCCGCGGCGACGATGCTGCTCCTGGAACCCCAGCGGCTGCTCGCCGCCGACTGGCCCGCCCGGCTGAGCGGGGGCACCGCGGTCGTGCTGTTCGGTGTCGTGTACGGCGTGTGCACCGTGGCCTTCGCGCCGCGGCCACTGCTCAATGTCGCCGCGGGAGCACTCTTCGGTTCCCAGGCGGGGCTGGCCGCGGCGCTGGCGGGCACGGTCCTCGGCGCGGGTATCTCGTTCGGGCTGGGCCGGGCGCTCGGGCAGGACGCGCTCCGTACGCTGCTGCGCGGACGCTGGCTCAGGGCGGCGGACGGTCAGCTGAGCCGGCACGGATTCCGCTCGATGCTGGCGCTGCGGCTCTTCCCCGGTGTGCCGTTCGCGGCGGCCAACTACTGCGCGGCGGTCTCGCGCATGGGGTATCCGCCGTTCCTGGCCGCCACCGGGCTCGGCTCGATCCCGAACACCGCCGCGTACGTCGTCGCGGGCAGCGAGGCCTCGTCACCGACGTCGCCCGCGTTTCTGGCGGCGATGGGCTTCATCGTGCTCACCGGGATCGGGGCGGCCGTCGTCGCCTGGCGCAAGCGCCACCGCCTGCCCGCCGAGTGATCCGGTACGCGGCGGAGCGGACGGCCGGGGCGGTGGTCGGGCGTGGGGGTACGCGTAGAGCCGTTCACCTGAGGGCGATACCCTGCCCGCGACCGACCGAAGATCTCCGGGCTCGGCATGGCCCTGCCCTCATTCGACCGCAAATCCGCACATTGCCGACGGCGTTCACGGCCGTCGGCCGATGCACGATCACCTCCGGGATGGCCAAAGCCCCATGAGCTGGTTCGAATCGTTCGTCCTGGGCCTCGTTCAGGGACTGACCGAGTTCCTGCCGATCTCCTCCAGCGCGCATCTGCGGCTCACCGCAGCGTTCGCCGGCTGGCACGACCCTGGTGCGGCGTTCACCGCCATCACCCAGATCGGCACGGAGGCGGCCGTCCTCATCTACTTCCGCAAGGACATCGTCCGGATCGTCTCGGCCTGGTTCCGTTCGCTGGCCGACCGGTCGATGCGCAGCGACCACGACGCCCAGATGGGCTGGCTGGTCATCGTCGGGTCCATCCCCATCGGCGTGCTCGGCGTGACGCTCAAGGACCAGATCGAGGGACCTTTCCGCGATCTGCGGCTGATCGCCACCACGCTGATCGTCATGGGCGTCGTCCTCGGCTTCGCCGACCGCCTCGCGGCCCGCGACGAGGCGGGGGGAAGGCACCGGGCCAGCAAGGAGCGCAAGACGCTCAAGGAGCTCGGTGTCAAGGACGGCCTCATCTTCGGTTTCTGCCAGGCCATGGCCCTGATCCCGGGCGTCTCCCGCTCCGGTGCCACCATCAGCGGCGGTCTGCTGATGGGGTACACCCGCGAGGCGGCGGCCCGTTACTCCTTCCTGCTGGCGGTCCCGGCGGTGCTGGCCTCGGGTGTCTTCGAGCTGAAGGACGCGGGTGAGGGACATGTGTCGTGGGGGCCGACGATCTTCGCGACGTTCATCGCCTTCGGCGTGGGATACGTCGTCATCGCCTGGTTCATGAAGTTCATTTCCAGCAAGAGCTTCATGCCGTTCGTCATCTACCGGGTACTGCTCGGCGTGCTGCTGTTCGCCCTGGTCACAGCCGGTGTGCTGAGCCCGCACGCGGGTGAGTCTGCGGGTTGATCGAGGTTCTCCGAGCGGCAGATACCCACCTCCGAACTAGAGATTTCTAGAGGCGATTCGAGCTCTTCCGACATGATCAACTCCCATCTGCCTCCCATTTGATCTCCCAAATGACCGAGCAGGGCGAGGCCGCCACCTGGAGGGGTGGACCGCGGCCTCGCCCTGCTCGGTCCACGGAATGAGTGGCCAGGGCTCGCCCTGACCGCGCTGGCCACGCCTCACCGTTCTGCGGTCGAGCGATTCCACGCGGTGGCAGTCGTATTCGCAGCGCTGCCGTTCCGCGGTCGCCCTGTCAGCCGCGATGTCCTGGTTGCCATCGCACAGTTCGTGCTCCTCGAACTGGCATTCTGGCGCCGAGCAGATCCAGGTCGACTCGGTCATGATGCGGCGTCGAGCCTTATGGGCGCGAAGCCGTGCGCCCGTTCTTTTGCTGGTCTGTCATGCGTGCGAGGTATTCGCAACGTGATCACGGAGAGTTATCGCGTCGGGGACCTTCGGGTGCGCTGCGGCGAGGCGGGTCAGTTCGCGGACATGATGTGCCACGCGCCGGGAGTGGAGTGTCCAGTCCTTCGGCAGTATGTGACATTGATGACGGCTGAGCCTGTCCGAGCACGTCTTTCCATTTCCACCCTCCTAGCGGCGCACAAGGCCGCCTGGGCAGGCACTCCGAGGTCGCCAGCTCTGAGGCAATCACCTGGCTCTACTGCAGCTTCAGGCCCCTCAAGGCGTGGAAGCGTGCGCTTGGCTCGGGCTGGTCGCTCGGAAAGGGCGCAGGGTCAGTCCTCATCGAAGGGCAGCGTCGGCGCATCGTCGCCGGGGTCTCCGTTGTCGTAGACGGCTTCGGTGGCGACTCTGTCATATGCGTCGGCGAGGTCTGCGCCACTCGCCCCGAGGATGCGCTCCCAGTCTGTTCCCATGGCTGCGATTCTATCCGTGCTCCTGGAGGAGCTTGGCGATGTGGACGTTGATCTCGTCGTCCCGAGCCGAGATCGCAGCTTCGTCTTCAGGGACGATGCGCCGCGTGGGCGATGTCGGCAGGGCCCTCACTACGGGAGGCGTGGCGAGCATGCTCTCGACTATGGCCGTCATCGTCTGTACGAGGACCAACAGGAACAAAACCTGTGTCGAGGTGTACTGGTCGATGTAGCCCCGGGTGGTCCCGCCAGTCGAGCCAGTCCGGGCGGAGGCCTTCGCGTTCGTGCCGGTGGGCCGGCCCAGCAGGATCGTTGGGCCGGTGTCTCAGCGCCTCGACAGCACGGTGTGATCAGCCACTGCTCGTGCCGAGCACGTCAAGCTACGACCATGCGGCGCACGCCGAGTACGAGACTTCGTCGTCGGTACGGCGGATTCGCGGGCGGAGTTGCTGAAGCTCTTCCGGCGTGAGGCCGAGCGCCGGGCTCCGGGTAAGTCGCAGTCCACCGTAACCGGTTGCCGCGATGTTGACCGCGGCGAGATACCGCTGACCTGCGCGCCGTGCGTGGACTACAGGCGGGTCGCGCTGGCAGCGGCTTCGATGACGGCTGACGCCCGTGAGCGCCAGCGGTGATCATGTAGCGGCCGTATAGATACCAACTCGGAACGAACGGCGCTAGATCACGCGGGTCGGCCGACTGCAGGGGACTGAAACGGTGAACGTCTACGGATCAGGAGTCCAACCCTGCCGCCCGCAACAGCGTCATGTGTCTGAGTCTGTGACTTCGTCGGCCAACTTGTCGCGAACGGAGCGCACCCGGGCGTCAACGGCCGCTTTGGTCTCAGGGTCGAGCTCGTAGTCGCCGGCGTTGTCCGGGTCGACGTCCAGCGCGTGGGAGCGGAAGGCCTCCCGCTCGGCAGAGAGCTGCTGGATGGTCTGGGTGATCTGGAGGATCTTCTGCCGCTGCTTTTCCCATTCCTGCTCGGCCAGGGCGAGCTCGGCGAGCTGATTCTGGATCTCCGCTTCGTTCTCGCGGGCGTAGTTGTCGCTCACCAGCGTGATCAGAGGGACCCCGAGAGCCTCGGCCGCGGTGACCGCTTCGTCGAGTCTGACCGCTCGGGTCTGCTGCTCGATGCGCGTAATGGCGGTGGAGTCGACATTCGAACCGAGCAGCGCGGCCATACGGCGCGCGAGCTCTGCCTGGCTGATGCCGAGGCGTTCGCGTTCTTGACGAAGTCGGCGGGCGAAAAGGTCTCCGGGCAGTGGGTTCATGACGGTTCGGCACTTCCTGGTCAAGATCGCGATCGACGGGGTGCGCGGGGGTGGCCTGCCTCGAAATCGAGCAGGCCGGCGTCGTAAGTAGTGCTGGAGCAGCACATTACACATCTCGCACTGCGGATTCCACAGGCCGCCATCGCATTCCTGCGGCCGTACGCCGCGGCGTCGATTCGCCTCGTTTTCGAGTCTCTTTCAACCCCTTACCGATAGACCTTTCACATGACTCTTTGATTGACTAGTCGAATGGGGTAGATTACCCATTGCAGATGTGCACGTATACGAGCCAGCGGGGGAGTCGACAGCGTGCCACCGATCACTCCAGCTTCCATCACTGCCTGCACGGGTGGGCGGGCTGCGCTTGTTGCCTTGTGACTCACTGTCATGTCATCGAATGATTCGAAAGGCGAGAGGAAAGAACCATGACGAAGATCTACGAGGCAGCCGCCCTCGGGCAGGCATCGCTGCCGAGCGCGGCCTGGGACCTGACGAGCTTCCTGACGAATGCCAAGTCCCAGATCCAGCTCTGGGGCGGTCTCATCCTGATGCTGCTCGGCGCTGTCGGCCTGGTCTGGGGCGGCGTGCTCCTGATCAAGAAGCTGATGGCCAACCCGCAGTCCGCCGGCCATCAGTCGGGCTGGGGAACGATCGCCCTCCTCATCCTCGTCGGCGGTGCCCTGGGCACCGGCGGATGGCAGCTGATCTCGACGATCGGCTCCGGCGGCCAGCAGACCATCACGGACCTCGGCGGCGGCACGGTGATCGTCCAGACCGTCGATCAGGCCGGCGGGTTCCTGACCGGCCCCTCCAAGTAAGAGGCCGTCACAAACCGCGCACACGACCGGGGACAGAGGCGTCGAGCGAACCGGGTCGGTTGGGGTGCAAGGCCTCCACCGGCCCGGTTCGCCGTATCCGGGCCCGCGCAGCACAGCCCAGGGACGAAAGAGAGCAGACATGGGGATCAAGGACAAGGCACTGGCCATCAGCAGGCGCTTCAAGCTCGACTCACACCACGCGATCGAGCGCTTCGGGGTGTTCTTCGGCATCTTCGCGGTCACGGGCGCGATCGTGATCAGCGCGTCGGGGGCCTCCGCGTACCAGGCGGGGCGCGACTCGCTGTCGCAGACGGCGCTGTACACCAAGGACTTCAAGACGTCGAAGACGAACCTCGACGGCACCGTCGACGGGGTCTTCACCAACAAGAGCGGCAACAGGGCGCTCGTGATGATGCACTTCGGACCGACCTCCCAGATCTCGTACAACGCCGCGGACTACAGGGCGTTCCTGCTCGGGTCGGACACTTCGCTGAACAGCGAGCCGGTCAGCACCAGCGGGATCAAGGGCTCCTTCCACGCGTTCGGCTCGACCGGCTACGTCGGGGTCCTCCTGACCGCCGACCGGCCCTTCGACCGCCAGGTGCTGAACCTGACGGTCCGGGCGAACGTCGAGCTCGCCGCGCCCGGAGCGGAGCAGGCGCAGGGCACCGGCAAGCTGGCCGGCGACGAGACGTTCACCAAGTACGACCAGTGGCGCGTCTTCTTCAACCCCGGGGCGTCCGGGGTCCAGAAGATCGCGGCGCTCGACGCCCTGACCTTCGACCCGGCTCAGGCCTACTACGAGGTCGCGCTCAAGGGGAAGGAGGCCGAGGCCCGGGCCGCCCTGGACCAGAAGCTCGTCGAGATGCGCGCGAACCTGACGCAGATTCAGTCGTACACCTCCGACCTGCAGACGACGAAGATCGACGGCCTGTTCCTGCGCCCGCCCACCGTCCCGGCCTCGATCGCCACCGACAAGATCACGGGCGTCACCGCGGCCGAGGCCAAGGACGGCGTCTCGACGCTGGCGCTGCAGACCAAGCACGTCGTCCCGGGCGGCTTCGACCTCAACTGGCGCGCAGGCAACGTCTACAGCGGCTACCTCGACGCGCTCGTGCCGGCCGGTCAGAGCTATGCCCAGTTCTTCACCAAGAAGCGCGCCGAGGGCTCGGACCCGACGACCCAGCAGATCTCGGACATGCAGTGGATCCTCTCGGACGGCACCAGCCTCACCAAGGACTACCAGTCCTCCGACGTGACGATGCGCCCGCTCATGAACATCATGAACAACCTTTCACAGGCGTATCAGAACTACTCCCGAAACAAGTCGCAGTACGAGTCGGACCTGTCGCTCGACCTACTCCGACTGGACGTGAGCCTGCGGGACGTGCAGTCCAACAGCACCATCCGCGACGACAAGGACTTCCTCACCGCTCTCCACTGAGTGCGGCGAGGAATGACGCATCCCGCTACCTGGCATTGGGCCGGAAAGGAAAACGACATGGCCACCGACAAGCCGAATCGGAGTCCCGGGAAGGGGAAGCCGGGTGACCAGCGGAGCACGTCGGTGAGCCAGGGGGTTCCCCGGCAGGGCCGCGGGACCAAGAGCCTCGGGCCCGAGGAGCAGGGCACCGAGAAGCCGGCCGAGGGCAGGACCGGCGTGCCCAAGCAGCTCCCGGGGACGGGAGCTGATCCTTCGGGCGCGGCCGATGCTGCGCCGAAGGGGCCGGACGCGGCGGGCGCTGCAGGGACCGCAGGCAAGGCAGCCGGTGCCGCGGACGCCGGATCGAAGCTCCAGCAGGGGATGAACGGCGTCGCTGGGAGCATGGCCGGAGGCGCGGCCCAGAAGGCGGTCGAGGGAGACGGCAGCAGCGCGGGCCGACGCGTCGCCGGGCGCTACGCGGGAGCCGCCGCCGCCGGTGCCGTCGCCGGAGCGCAGACCGGCGGTCTCCACGGAGCCGCGATCGGAGCAGCGAAGAACGTCGGCATCGAGGGGGCCAAGGACACGATCGAGGGCGCGTCCAAGGCCACCGGCGGCAGCCCCGTCGCCGAGCCCGCGGACAAGCGCCTGGGCGCTGGCGGCACGGGCTACGAGCGGGGCGCGGGCAAGGACGGCGAGGGCCTGGCCTCGAAGGCGGCCAAGGGCGTCGCCGTCGGAGGCGGCGCGGCTGCGGCTCCCCCGGCCATGGGCGTGATCATGGCCATGGCCTTTCTGAACTGGCTGAAGTCCATGTTCTTCGCGGCCATGGCGATGGCCCTCAACGCCGGGAAGCTGATGTGGACGCTCTTCGTCCAGGTCATCAAGGCGATCGGCCACGCGATCGCCGCGCCGTTCATGGCGGTCGGCAGCTTCATAGCCAATGCCGCCGGCGCGGCCCTGGGCATCACCGTCGCGGCCACGGTGGCCCCGGTCGCGGCTGCGATGTCGGGCGCGGTCGCGATGGTGAGCGCCGTGGCCCTGCTGGGCACGGTCTTCACCGGCGTCCTCAACTCGACGGCGCAGACCGAGGGCAACCTCAACAGGAACGGGGCGGCGTGCGTCGTCAACGCGGGCCTCACCGGCAACGGCTCGGGGGCCGCCGTCCCGGCGGACGTGGAGAAGAACGCCAAGGAGATCTACTCGGTGCTCAGCAGCTGGGGGATGCCGAAGGAGAACATCGCGGGCATCCTCGGCAACTGGTCCCAGGAATCCGGGATCGACCCGACGAGCGTGCAGAACTTCCCGACGGGGACCTATGCCATGACCCCCGAGAAGGCCAGCGCCGCGCAGAACACGGACAACGGCATCGGCCTCGGCCAGTGGACGTTCGGCCGCAATACGCAGCTGCGCCAGTACGCGAAGGGCAAGGGCGTCGACTGGTTCACGATCAAGGCCCAGCTGGCCTTCATGGCCGACGGCGACAACCCGGGCGACGTCTCGGTCTTCAAGGACATGCTCAAGACCTCGCAGGGCTCCCCGCGCGCGGCGGCGCTGCACTTCCACGAGAAGTGGGAGCGCTCCGCCGACGGCGCGGCCGGGCTCAGCACCCGCGGCGACAACGCCGAGATGTGGTTCGGCAAGATGAGCGGCTGGTCGGTCGACGGCTCGATCGTGGGCGACGTCGAGGACATCGTCGGCGGGATCATCGAGAACATCGGCAACGGGATCAAGACGATCCTGGGCAACTGCACCACCAAGGGCGGCACTTCCGTCTCGCTGAAGGACGGCGGGATGACCCAGGAGGAGGCCCAGGCCCTGGTCGACCTCTTCAACAAGGAGGGCGACAAGTTCCTCGACGACCGCTACGGCGACCAGGGCGGGCCTGGTTCGTGCGGAAGTAACCACGCCGAGAACTGCGTGTCGTTCTCGACCTACTTCGTGAACAAGTACACGACGTTCCAGACTTACCCGTCCGGCGACGGCAAGGAGACGGCGTACACGATCGCGAGGGAGACCGGCAAGCAGATGTCCTCGACACCGAGGGCGTACTCGGTGGGCTCCGGCCCGGGCTCCGGCGCGGTCGGTCACACGCTGGTCGTGCTCGGCGTCCAGGGCGACAAGGTCATCCTCGGCGAGGCGGGCTACTGCGCCTTCATGGGCCGGGTCCGCGTCGACAGCGCCGCGCGGATGGCGGCGGCGGGCTGGAAGTTCGTGGACATGTCGGACGCGATGCTCCCCTCCGACAAGGTCAAGACGGTCTGATGCGCGGCATCTGATCTGGGAGAGAAGCCGGTGCCCGGTGATCCGGGCACCGGCTTCCGCATGTCCGGCTCGGACCAGCACCTTATCGAATTGATTTCGACTCGGTCGCGAATGCCTTTGGGGATAGACTTGAGTCGTTTATGAGAGCAAAGCGGAGTGAGGAGTGAGTTCCGTGACGACAGCCCATGAGGAGTCCGAGAGCACGGGCCCGGAGCAGGAAACGGCGCAGACGCCCGAGGCACCGAAGACGCGCACGAAGCTCACCGGGGCCGAGCTCGAAGAGCGCTTCGAGGGCTGGACGATGCGCCAGCGCGAGAAGGTCCGGGCCCGCACCCCGGAGGACCGCGCGCGGCTGGTCCGACGCGGCGTCACCGCGGCGATGGGGGCCGGGATCCTCGCCCTGGTCGTGGCCACGGGCGTGGCCGGCGAGGGCTTCAAGGCGAGCACGGCGGACAACGAGGCCCGGATCCTCCAGCTCAAGGGGCAGCTGGACGACGCCCGGTCCACGCCGGTGAAGGCGGACGCCGGCGCGCAGCTGTCCAAGCTCACCGAGGCGGCAGCCGCCGACGCGAAGAAGGTCGTGGCCGGCGAGCAGGCCTTCGCCGCGCTGTACCACCAGGCGAGCGTCCAGCCCGGCCCGAACAACGGCTCTCCGAGCCAGGCCGAGCTGGAGATCATCAAGCGTCGGCGGGAGATGGCCTCTCTGTTCAGCAAGGACTCCTTCCTAGTCAGCGACGAGCAGGCGTACAGCACCTCGTCGCTGACGCCGTTCGACGCGACCACAGAGATAGACCCGCGCCACGCCTGGTACATCCGCTACGACGGCCTGGACGCAGCCGCGCCGAGCACGTACGCCTGGAAGGCCGAGACGGTGATGCCCGATCTGAGCGCGAAGGACGCCTCGGGCACGACGAACCAGGCGAAGGCCGTCTGGCTGTGCCGGGACACGAAGAGCGGCGAGGTCCTCGCCTGGGCGAGCGCGCGCTACGTGCGCAGCGGCACGACAGGGGGCTTTGATCACCTGGCTCTGGTGGTGACCGCCGCCGGGGCCCAGTACGAGAACCCCGCGATCAAGGCATCGGACGGATCCAAGGTTCCCGAGCTCAGCGGCTCGGGCGCGCAGAAGAAGGGCGGGAAGCGATGACGGAGCTGACGGCAGCACCTGCGCGGCAGGGGTTCTTCCGGCGCAACGCCCGGGTCCTGGCGACGGCGGCGGTCCTCGCGGTCGTCGCGACGGTCGCCGGGGCGACCTGGAGCGGCCAGCAGGCGGCCCTGGCCGAGCAGCAGGCCAAGATCCAGGACGCCGAGGGACGACTGACAGGCATCCAGAAGAAGAACGCCGAGCAGGTGAACGCGGACCTCATGGCGGCCCTGGGCGTCAGCCAGAACCGGCTCAGCACCGACGGCGAACGCATCAAGTCGCTGCTCTCGACGGCCTTCACGTGGGATTCGGGGCAGGGCTACGAGGCGGCGCGCGAGGGCTTGAAGAGCCGGTTCGGCCTCACCGAGGACGACGCGTTCCTGAAGTCGTTCATGCCCCCGTCGCGGTTCAACGAGGACTCCCAGGGGCGGCGCTACTACTACATCGACACGGTCGGCCTGAACTCGTCCCTCGGCGCGGATCCGGACATCGAGGCCGTCGACGCCAAGGCGGGCGTCTACACCTACGCCGTCCTGGCCGACGTCGAGGCCACTTCCGACGCGGTGTCCCAGAACAAGGCGAGCAAGGCCAGCGTCACGGCGCATCGCCGCGCGCTGCTCTTCATCACGGTTGACGCCCAGGGCAAGGTCTCGGATCTCTCCGGCGTCCCGGCGAGCGGCGAGACTCGCCATTCCGGATGACTCCAACTCCCTTTCGACTTGTCTTATTGATAGAGTTGTCCTGGTATTCGAGTGGAACAGCGAGTTGAGGGCGAATGACATCGACACAGACCGATGAGTCAGGGGCAGGCGCGGCGCGCAAGACGCGATTCGTCGCGACGCCCGCGTCCTCGCAGGAGGGCGCAGAGGCCCCAGAGCAGGCGGAGCCCACGGGCGGCTTGCGCAAGCGCACCCTCGTGGCCGGCGTGAGCATGGGTGCGGGCGCACTGCTGTGCTTCGTCCTCTCCGCGGGGTTCTCCGGCGGCCAGGGCGCGGTGAGCGACACGGCAGCGCCGGAGATCTCCGCCCTGCGGGAGCAGATCCGGACCGCCGAGGCGAAGACGGCGTCGCTGCCGAAGGCCGACGACGCCGAACGCGGCCTGACCGCGGCCCTGACGGCGGCCGGCCAGGTGGCGAAGCTGCAAAACAACTACCGCTTCCTGACGCCAGGCGTAGCGGCGGCCGGCGGCCGGCTCGACGCCGCGACGTCCCAGTCGACGCTGCGCAACCTCATCCCCTACTTCGCGCCGTCGGTGCCCCAGGCGGAGCTGGAGTCGTGGTACCTGCTCGCCAGCGACAAGGCCGTGCCGGCAGGCGTCGGGATCCCGATGGGCTTCGACTCCGGCTTCGAGTGGGTCGCCCAGGTGCCCTACCTGGTCAACGACGACAGCACCATCACGGTGACCTGGCTGGCCGTGGAGACCAGGACGGGCGCGGGTCAGAAGCCGGCGGTGCTGGCCTGGGCCCGTGCCGACTACGACCTGGTCCGCAAGGCGTTCATGAACATCCAGACCGGCACGACGGCCACGGGCGAGGCCCTGAAGCAGGAGGTGAAGGCACCGTGAACGAGGAGATCAAGGACAAGCTGCGCCACCACGCCGGGAAGATCCTGCTCGGCGGCACCGGGGCGCTGCTCGCGCTCTCGGCGGTCACGCTCGGAGCGAGCCTGCTCGGCGACGGCCCGGCCGCGTCGGACGCCCAGGCCGAAGCCGTCGTCCAGAAGCTCGAAGGCAGGCTCGGCGACGCTCAGGGCAAGCTGGCGACGCAGCACGCGGCGCTGCTGGCCCGGCTGCCGGGCATGGACATCGAGCGGGTGAACCGCGACAGGGCGACGGGCCGGTCCCTCCTGCTCAGCCTCACCGACAGCTCGGCGTCGACCCGGACGGTCAAGGAGCAGCAGGCGCTGCTCGACGCCCGCTACAGCTTCCTGGACCACGCGTCCCGGGCGCTCACCGAGTTCGTGCCGGAATGGATGACGGCGACCGGAGCCACGAAGGACGCGGGGACGACGTACACGCTCGGCGACCTGGACATCGACGTGAGCCGGGTGCAGGGCCTGAACTACTCCTACACGGGGGTGGCCCGGC
This sequence comes from Streptomyces sp. NPDC015032, assembly GCF_043080425.1. Classification (NCBI taxonomy): domain Bacteria; kingdom Bacillati; phylum Actinomycetota; class Actinomycetes; order Kitasatosporales; family Streptomycetaceae; genus Streptomyces; species Streptomyces sp. NPDC015032. Next base: position 236,210 of record NZ_JBIBVN010000006.1, read on the forward strand.
TCGATCCGGTCCGCATCGGACCGGAGCAGAGCGGCACCACCAAGAGCGAGTTCGTGGTCTTCACCTACTCCACCTCCCAGGACGGTGCGGCGACGTCGCTGGACGCCTACCGGGCCTCCAGCAAGACCCGCGACGCCCTCGCCGCGGCCGACGAGGACCGCCCCTCCCCCGAGCCGACCGGATGAGCCGAGCGCCCGCCGCTCCAGCACGCACCCCAGCAGACACCGACGAGACGAAGGACAAGCCCATGTCGACCCAAACCCTGGAGAAGACCGAGACGACCGCCCCGACGAGCACGGCCGCGACGGCGAAGCCCGCGGCGGAGAAGAAGGACTCGAAGCTGCGCGCTATCTGGCGGGCCCTGGCCCCGAAGGAGGAGGCCGGCCGGCTCTCCGTCGTGGTGTGGGCGGGGTTCTTCCGGGCGATCGTCCTCCTCGCCGACTACCTGCTGGCGTTCATCACGGCCATGGTCGTCATCCCGCTGCTGGGCGCATGGCTGCACCAGCAGTCCGGCGCGGCCAAGGGCATGCTCAGCACGGACGGGACCATCGCCATGTGGCTGATGCCGCTCCTCTTCCTGGTCGCGCTGCTCGCCGCGGGCGAGATCGTCGTGATGCGCGCCATGTGGCGCTGGGCGACGCGGACGATCGCGAAGATCCGCCACGCCCGCGACGCCGCGCCGGAGCCCACCGCCAGGATCACCAACCAGAGCAGGAACAACCGCAAGAGGAGCAAGTGATGCGCACCGCAGGACTGACGATGAACGACGTATGGGCCCACCGTGTCCTGCGTGAACGAGGAGTGGAGACGCACCGGCTGGAGGGGGTGACCGCCGAGCTGGGCGTCCTGGTCGAATCGCTCGACCTCAATCACCGGGGCAAGGAGGAGAACTACCGCCCCTACCTGCACATGACGGGCGAGCTCCGCCGGGTCACCCCGGCCCAGGCGCTGCCGTTCGGCATCTCCCAGGTGACCTACTCCCCCGGCCAGGGCGAGAAGGTCGACGCCTTCTACGAGTTCGACGACCAGCAGCTGGTCGTGCTCGCCAGCAAGGGCTACTTCACGAGCGGCTTCTCCGTGCCCGAGCAGGTCACCGGGATCGAGTGGGAGCTGCCGGCCACGGCGGACATGCTGGTGCTGGCCCCGTCCGGGACGCAGGCCGAAGGCGACGCGCCCGTGGTCTTCACCCAGATCCACGACATCGGGAGCCTGGAGATCGACCTCGATTCCAGCGGCTACGACCTCTCCGCCTACTTCGCCGACCACTCCAAGAACGGCGTCCCGCGGGCCGAGGCCGTGGTCGACGCGCGCGGGCTGAGGGCTCGCTCGGACGCGATCAACTCGCTGTTCACCGAGGACGAGCTGGGCCTGGGCACCGAAGCCGAGACGGCCATCGGAGCGCCCGCGGCCGAGGCGGCACCGGCCGCCGACGGCATGAGCGCGCGCCTGCAGCAGGTCGAGGCGGAGATCGCCGCCGAGCGCGAGCAGTACCGCACCGAGCGCGCGAGCACCGAGGGCACCACGGAGAACCTCTACCGGGAGCGCGTGGCCGCGCCCCTGCACCGGGCCGAGGAGCATGAGGAGCCGTTCGCTCCCCTGGTCCCGGCCCGCGAGGCGCGGCGCGACCTGGACCACGGTCTCGACCTGGAGCTGGAGGAGCAGGAGGCCCGGCGGCGCGAGGCGGCCAGGCCCGCCCCCAGCCTGGATGAGCGCAAGCGCCAGGTGGCCCAGCGCGCGGCCGACCTGGACTTCGGCGAAGCCGGCGGGCAGAGCCTGGGGTCCTGAGGACGGAGCAGGCACGACGAGCGCGGCCCCGGTTGCTGGCGAACAGCAGCCGGGGCCGCAGCGCATCGGCCACCTAGGCAGGAAGGAGAGCGACGATGGGGCTCAAGCAGGACATCATCGTGGTCAACGAGTTCAGCGTGCCGCTGCCCGGCGGCAAGGGGTCGCGCGGCGCGACGCCGGGCGACTACGTCACCCGGTACATGGCCCGGGAGCAGGCAACCGAGTCTCTGGCCCCGATCCAGCGCCTGCGCACCGACGACTTCATCATGCGCTACATGGCGCGGGAGTCCGCCGTCGAGCGCGCGGGCATCACGCGGGGCGCGGCGAAGCACGAGATGCGCCAGGCCCAGGGCGACGGCGGCGTGGCCTTCGGCTACGGCTCCGTCTCGCTCTCGGACGAGCAGCTCAAGGCGGCGTCCAAGGACATCCAGCGCCACTTCGAGAACGGCAAGACGGTGCTGAAGACCGTGCTGTCGTTCGACCAGGAGTACCTGCGCGGGCACGGGATCATCCCTGAGGACTTCGTGTGCGAGAAGCGCGGGGACTACCGCGGCCACATCGACCAGATGAAGCTGCGCATGGCGGTCATGCACGGCCTGGAGCGGATGAGCTCGGGCAGCAGCGGCTTCGACGACCTCCGCTACGTCGGGGTCATCCAGGTCGACACCGAGCACGTGCACTGCCACCTGGCCATGGTCGACGGCGGGGTGGGCCAGGTGACGAGGAGCGGCACACAGCGCGGCAAGCTCCTGGACCGGCACAAGTCCAGGCTCCGCCGCGGCGTCGACGCCTGGCTCGACGAGAAGCAGGCCGTGGCCCACCTCTCCAGCGCCGTCGGCTACGAGCGGCGCAATGTCACCACGTTCATCAAGAGGTGGGCGCACGAGCGGATCAGGGCCGAGTCCCTGCCGCAGTTCCTGCTCGCCTGTCTGCCGGCGGACCGGACGCTGTGGCGCGCCGGCTCGAACGACGCGCGCATGCGCAAGGCGAACCAGCTGGTGGCCGAGCTCGTGAAGGAGCAGCTCGAACGCGCCGGCTCACCGATGCCGGAGGCCATGGAGCGCATCGTGGACTACGCCAACGAGCGCCGTGCGAAGGAGTCCTTGACCACGGAGGAATGGCAGAGGCTCGTCGAGCAGGGACGCGCGCAGATCCTGGAGCGCGCCGTCAACGGCGTCTACCAGATGCTGCGGGCGATGCCTGAGTCGGAGCTGCGCGTGCGCACGCCGATGCTCGAGGTCATGGGGATGGACTACCGGCAGATGGCGGTGCTGGCCGCGGACCGGCGGAGCGAGGACGAGAGCGCCGAGGCCGACCTGGTCTCCTTCGGCTTCCGGCTGCGCAGCTACGTCTCGCGCCTGCAGCACCACCGGGAGAAGGCCGGGGCCTACCGAGACCTCGCGCACCAGTGGGAGCGGGCCGAGAAGGCCGGCGTCGCCGCCGAGGACTCGCGCCCGCTCTACGACTTCTACCGCTTCGAGGGGGACTACCACCGCCGGCTCACGAGCAAGTACCGGCACTTCCTCCCCTTCCTCGGGGACGCCAGCCAGTGGTACGAGCAGCAGCAGGACGTGGCGGCCTACGGCCAGCGCCTGCTCTCCCTCATGGCCCTGCGCGCCGACGCCTCCCTTCAGCGGATGAAGGACCCCGAGGAGGCCGAGGACCTGGGCCGGACGATCTACCACCAGCCCGGCGGCCGGCTCCTGACCGACGGCAAGCGCGGCCGGGCGGTGCTGGACGCGCGCATCCGGACGATGAAGCAGGCCTACGGCCAGAAGCTGGAGGGCCTGCGGGCCGATCTCGCGTCCTCCGGCCTGGTGCTGCGCGCGGGACCGAGCGCCGAGGACCAGACGAGCGCAGAGCCGGACGCGGTCGGCACCGACTTCGAGATCGTCGCCGGTCCCTCGCACGACTTCGCCGAGGTCAAGGCCCTGGACCTGCACCACCTCGGCTACGACTTCGTCACCGACGTCGAGATCGGGCCGCACGCGTGCCAGACCTTCGTCGAGACGAGCCGGGAGCGCCGGCGGCTGCTGCTGGCGGCGATGGACTACCTCGACCAGTCGGGCCAGGCCGAGGCCATCCCCGATCTGCCTGTGGACGACGTCGCGGCGATGACGCGCGTCTCCCGGGAGCTGACGGCTCATCAGCGGGACGAGGGATCCGGCTCGCCCGTGCTGCGCTCCAGGATCGCGGAGCTGCGCGCCGAGCGGATGCGGCGGTCCAAGGCGTCGTCGCTGGACGCCGGCCTCGTCGTGCGGGTCCAGGCCCAGGTCGATAGGGCCGTGACCACGGCGGACGCCGGGATCGCATTCGACTCGCAGTCATCCCCTTTCTCGAATGACATGGAACGTGAGCAGAAAGACCAGTCGTGGGTCTTGTCGAATGCTCTATAACAGTATTAGCGTGAAGAGTGTTCGGCAGGCGCTCAACGCCTTGTCCGGACGATGTGACTGATCGCGGCCGACCTGTCAGAAGGCAGTCGGAATGAACGGAAGGAAGAGATCATGGCACTTCTCAAGGGCAAGGGCGCGATGACCGGAGTCAACCTCATCGCTCGGGTCTACGACAACGGCAAGACCAGGGACGGCAAGTCGCACTACGCCGACGTCCAGGTCGACGCACGAGATCCGCGCGGTCCGGAGCAGACCAACCTGCACCTGAAGTCCGAGCGCGTGAAGAGCGACGACGGCAAGACCCGCTACAACAACGGCGCTCCGTACTCCGTCGGCCAGATGGAGGAGATCGTCAAGGCCGCGGGCCCGAACAAGGAGCCGATCCTGGACAAGGACGGCAACTCGGTCGGCACCGTCTATGGCTTCAAGGGCAACGTGATGCCGGCGACCCGGGGCACCGGCCTGGTGGTCAACACCAAGTCGGTCGAGGCCTCCGAGTTCAAGGTCGACGACAAGACCCTGGACAACCAGTTCGCGTCCATGCGTGCCGCCCGCGAGGCGCAGGCCGCGGCCAAGGAGTCGCAGGCTCAGGCCCCGGCCCTCGATGCCGAACAGCAGCAGGTAGTCGAGGTCGACGAGCCGGCGGTCGGCTGAGGCCGAGGCTGAGTCAAGCCTCGTCTGAAAATGCTGGTGGCCGCACCTATTCGCGTAGGAACGGCCACCACTGACTCGCGCGAGTCACTACACCATCAGCACTGGAACCCAAACCAATCACTGGGGTGCTCCTGCAGGCGCGTGCTACCGCGCCGTGCTCAGAATAGTCATGTCCGGGATCAGCTGGAGTCCAGCTCCAGGGTTCGGCTGGCTGTCCGACAACGCCGGGGCCCCACTTCATCCAGGGGATCCCTCCATGAATCCTATGTTCCAAACAGTTCTGCCCCGTCGAAGGGCCCGCCGGCTGGGCGCCAGCCTGCTGACCGCTGTCGCGGTGGCCGGCTGCACGATGCTCTGGGCATCTCCGGCCAACGCGGCCTCCTACAAGTGCAAGACCTCCACCAAGTCGATCGACACGGCGAACTACAACGGCCCCTGGGCCGACCAGTGGGACGTCAAGACAACTCTGTGCGCCAAGCGTTCGGGGTCATACGTACACGCCTACGCCAAGGTCTCGTGGGATGGTCCCACCTTCGGGACGATCGACGACAGCCACATCTTCGACTCGGCACGCTTCCGGCTCCAGATCAAGAAGTCCCAGTCCGGAACGGATCCGGTCAAGACGTCGAAGGACTTCTACGGCATCGAGGCACAGCTGGAGAACTCGAACGGCTGGGGCAACTACAACGGTTCGTACACCACCGGCACCATCAAGTGGAAGGCCGGGAGCGCCAAGGGGCTCGCGGACGGTGTTCTGCAGCTCGACTGGCGTAAGTGCTGCGGTGGGTACCACAGCCACAACTTCACGGCCTCACCGGTCGTCTAGCGAGCCCAGCTGACCAGCCCTTCAATGGCCGCCGTGCCCTCAGGCTGGTTCCGCCCGCCCGTGCACACCGCATAGTGCGGCTGCGCAGAGGGCCACCGATTCAGAGGGCGCCGTCAATCCCCCGACGGCGCCCTCCGTCCCTCACCGAAACAACCGGATCTTGTGACCCGCAGACCGCGCAGCGCGGGGCCCAACAAGGCCCCGGTCCGCGAGCCCGAGTACGGAGGGTGAGCAACTTCTAACCAAAGCACGTCACGAGAGGCGCCAGAGACCATGCTGCGACCTCTCACATTTCCCAGTCATATCTTCAGTCAAGTCGAGAGGTCTTGCGCGGCATGTTTCAAGAGGCGCAGCTCAACGAGCGGTATCGGCTCCTGTCCAAGCTCTCGGAGCCACTGAAGAAGGCCGAGCGCGACATCGTCGGCCGCGAGCACGAGACGACACAGTTGCTGGCCTCGATGAGCCGTCCCGAGCTGTGCAACGCGCTCCTGCTGGCCGAAGCTGGCACGGGTAAGACGACCCTGGTCCAGGCCACGATGCTGGTGGACAAGAACCGTCTTTACCTCGGAGTGGATCCGGCGCGCATGATCTCCGAGGCGGGCACCGCTGAGAACATGGCTGCGATGCTCAAGGCCTTCTTCGACGAGGCCGAGGGCTTCGTCAAGGACGAGAAGCACGAACTGGTCCTCTTCATCGACGAGTTCCACCAGATCATTCAGCTCTCCGCCGCCGCCGTCGAGGCGATCAAGCCGGTCCTCGCCGACTCGGGAACCCGCGGCATCAGGATCATCGCGGCGACGACCTACGAGGAGTTCCACAAGCACATCTCGCCGAACCAGCCGCTCGTCGAGCGCCTGCAGCGCATCAACCTCAACCCGCCGGACCAGGCGACGACCATCAAGATCCTGCAGGGCATGGCCGAACGGTACGGCGTCGCCGGCGAGTTCTACGACGATCACGTCTTCCGGCAGATCTACGAGTACACCCAGCGCTACATGCCCGCCAGCGCCCAGCCCCGCAAGTCGATCCTCGTGCTCGACTCCATGGTCGGCTGGCACCGCCTGACGCACCGTCCGATGGACCGGGACCTGCTCTCGGACGTGCTCATGGAGACCCTGAACGTCAACGTGGCCTTCAAGGTCGACGGCGCGAAGATCAAGGAGCAGCTGGACGAGGAGGTGTTCAGCCAGGGCTGGGCGACCGGCGCGGTGGCACGTCGCCTGCAGCTGTCGGTGGCGGACCTCCACGACAAGGGAAAGCCGATGGCGAGCCTGCTGTTCACGGGCTCCACAGGAACGGGGAAGTTCTGCATCGACTCGACGCAGGTTCCTGTCTACTCGAGCGACGGCGAGACCACGTGGAAGTTGCACGGCGACCTGATCCCGGGCGACAGAGTGTTCGGTCGCCAAGGTCGCCCGGTCGAGGTGCTTGGACACTTCCCGCAGGGCATGCAGGACGTCTACCGGGTCACGCTCTGGGACGGCCGGACTCTCGACGTTGGGGGACCGCACTTGTGGACGGTCTACACGGCCACGCAGCGGTCGAAGAAGCATGCGGGCAAGGACGTCGCGCCGATGGTGCTGAGCACGCAGGAAATGGTCGAGCGTGGCGTCGTGTGGACCTACCCCGGCGACTCTCGGGAGCATCTGAAGTTCTTCATCCCGGCGAACGGACCAGTGCACTGGCCGGAGCAGGACTTCGACGTCGACCCGTACGTCTTGGGCGTCCTCATCGGCAACGGGTGCCTCACTGAGACGCAGCTGACGCTCTCGTCTGACGAGGACGACGCCGACCACACCGTGTGGATGGTGGGCGAATGGCTGGGATCGGCACCGAAGTCGTACGGGCACAGCTACAGCTGGGTCTTCCCTCTCGGCGTCGGCTCGGTGGAGGACCGCCGCGATTCGCTATACCAGACGAAGTACGTGCTTGCCTCGGTTCCCGATCTGATTGGTGCGCGCTCGGCGGAGCGCCGCATCCCGGAGAGGTACAAACACGGATCGGTACAGCAGCGGTGGGCACTGGTGCGGGGCCTTTTCGACACCGACGGATCGATCGGCGGCTCGAACGACCGCTTCAACGTCTCGTACTCAACGTTCTCCGAGGGGCTCGCGGAGGACCTCAGGGAGATGTTGTTCTCGCTCGGCGTCTCGAACACGGTCAAATCGTGGACACGCACGAGGGAGGGCGGGCGCGAACTAACCGAGTACGACGTGCACGTGAAGGTCGGCAACGAGCATAAGGCCCAGTTCTTCTCCCTCCCCCGCAAGCACGAAATCGCACGGCGGGCGGTCATCGAGACCTCGGGTCGTAAGCGCGTGAAGAGGTTCGACATGGTCGGCATCGCGTCAATCGAGAAGCTGCCGGAGCAGCAGAGCTCGTCGTGCATCTACGTCAACGACGAGGAACACCTATACCAGGCTGGCCAGTTCGTGGTCACGCACAACACGGAGCTCACGAAGCAGCTGGCGCGGCTGCTGTTCGGCGACGACCAGCGGCACCTGATCCGCTTCGACATGACGGAGTACGCCGAGGACTCCTCGTTCGCGGCCTTCCGCTCCGAGCTCACCAAGCGCGTGTGGGACCTCTCCCACGCGGTGCTGCTGTTCGACGAGGTCGAGAAGGCCTCAGCAATGGTCACGCGCGTGCTGCTGCAGGTGCTCGACGACGGCCGGCTCAACGACGACAACAACCGCGAGGTGAGCTTCCTCAACACGTACATCGTGCTGACGACGAACGCAGGCTCGGAGATCTACAAGACCATCGCGCAGTACGCCGCCGACGACACCGGCTCGGGCAAGCAGCTGATGGAGTACGAGAAGCTCATCCGCCGCTCAATCTCCTCGACGACGGGTGACAACCGGTTCCCGCCCGAACTGCTGGGCCGCATCGACGCGATCGTCCCGTTCCAGCCGCTGTCGTCGGCCACGCAGGAAAAGATCGTCCAGAAGAAGCTGCTCCAGATGGTGCAGGAAGTGTTCATCAAGCACAACGTGCGGGTCACGGTCGATGAACGGGTCATGCAGTACCTCATCGAGGACAAGGGCGACAACGACTCGGACGCCGGCGGCGCGCGCGCCGCCGTGGCGAAGCTGACCGACGAGGTCACCACCGAGGTGGCGACCTTCCTCAACGAGCACCCCTCGGAGCGACGGATCCGCATCGACGTCGTCGGCGAGATGGCCAGCGACGACAAGAAGCGACTGCGCTCCGACGCCCGCGTCGAGGTCAGCGCGGCGCGATGAACCGGGCACGGCATCAGGGACCAATCGACCAACGAGCCGATAGCCCTTTCATGCCCTATGGTCACCTACTCCAACAGGGCGACGATAAGATACTCATAAACCAGGCGAACTGCGTTTCATTAGCGAAGGGATCGGCATCAATGGGCATTCTGGGAACGGCGACCGTCAGCCAAAAAAAGGAACGAAAGAAGAAGCCCGACGAGGTCCTGGCCTCCGTGGTGAGAGAGACGGCGATCCCGGCGGCAGTCGAGCTGCTGCGGGCGAACACGCGGTTCGTCTTCCCCAGCGGCACGGCCTGGGTGATGCTCGTGCTCGCGTCCGACTCGATCGGCGGCCTGAGCAAGCGGCACGGCCGGGACGAGGCGAAGGGCTCGATCATCGAGCTCATCGGCTCCGACCAGATCCGCACGGTGGCCACGGCGGAGATGCTCGAAGAGGAGGTCTTCGGCATCATCCCCACCGAGGAGACCCTCGCGCGCATGGAGGAGTACTCGCTGCTCACCGGTGCCAAGTACGCCTGGGCCGTCGTGTGGCAGAAGCCCAGCGGCGACCTGCTCGTCGACCTGGTGAGCGACGCGACCTTCGCGCAGGCGCGCTCCGTCGCCGCGGGCACCACGAGCCTCGAAGGGGCCATGGGCGAGAAGGCATGGGAGGAGCACAGCGGACTGGTCGCCGAGGCCGGGGCAACCGGCCCCGCCCCCGCGGTCCTCGGAGAGGACGAGGGCGACGTGATCTTCGACGAGATCCCCGGAGGCGAGGGCGCTGACGACGGCCTGGACGACGAGCCGGTCTTCAGCGACGTGGTCGTCGACGACGAAGGGGCGGACGCCCCCGTGTTCGACGAGGACGAGGAGGGCACCGCTGGGGTCGAGCCGGCGCACAACGGCGACGAGGCGGGCGGCTTCGAGGGCTTCGACGAGACCGACGCCGGCTACGGCGTCGAGGACGACTACCAGGAGGACGGCGACGCGGTGCTGCTGGCCGATCAGACCCAGGCGCGTGACGTCATCGCCCGCCGGTTCCTCTCCGAGGAGCTGGACCTGGACGTCCGGCTCGACGAGTTCAACGCAACCTTCGCCATCGGCGCGCCGGTCGTGCAGATCGCCGTGCCCGAGGGCGCGACCGAGTGGCTCGGGGACCAGGTCGCCCAGCTCAACCGCCAGGCCAACGCGGACCTGACGCAGCTCCGCTCCGCGCACGAGGACGAGCTGCGAGCCCTCTACGTCAACCTCATGTCGGCGCACGCCGAGCAGGTCATCCGCGACGTGGCCACCGACCGCGACGGCTCCCGGTACAAGCGGCTCAAGGACGCCGCCGAGGCCGAGCACCAGCAGCGGCAGGCGGAGAAGGACGAGAAGATCAGGGCCCGCCGGGCAGAGATCGCCAAGGACTACGAGGCGCAGGCCTCCAAGGTGGCCCAGCAGGCGGCGCTCTCGGCGGAGCTGCAGTACAAGGAGCGCAATCGCACGAAGATGGAGCGCGAGCAGATCGACTCCGTCGCCGAGATCGAGCGGGGCATCGAGGACACCCACGCGCACAACCAGCAGGAGATCCTGAGGGTCCGGCGCTCGGACGCCACGCTGAAGATGCAGACCGGCCAGACGCGGATCTTCGAGGTGCTGGCCGAGCGGCAGACGGAGTACCTGGCTGCCGAGGAGGAGCGCCTGACCGGGTGGAAGGCCGAGATCCAGCGGATCGTCGACGACAATCGCAAGGCCGACATCGCTCAGTCCGAGGCGCTGGCCGAGCAGCTGCGGACCACGGACGAGATCGGCGTGCTGCGCCGTGAGCAGCAGGACCTCCTGGAGTCGACGCGCAGCGAGCACTCCGACCGGATCTGCCGGATGGAGGACGAGCTGGAGCGCAACCGCAGGGACGCCGTCACGCAGATGCAGGCCCGCGACGCCGAGTGGCAGCACAACCTCGACCTGGAGAAGGAGAAGACCAACTCCCAGACGGCGCGGGTCACCGACCTGCTCCAGCAGCTGGAGACGATCGAGGGCTCGGTCAAGCGCCGCTACGAGGGCCAGATCGACGAGCTGAAGCAGGCCCGCGACTCCTACGCGACGGAGATGGCGCGGGCCTCGGAGGTCCAGAGCCGCTCGAACAAGATCCTCGTCGTCATGATTGTCACGCTCTCGCTGCTGATGGGCGTGGCCGGCTTCATCGTCGGGGTGGTCATGACCCGTTGAGCGGTCCGGTCATGACCGATGAGGCGATCTGACGGCGCATGGGGCGCGTTCCCCATGCGCCGTCGCCGTCTGCGCAGGCAGGCGCACTGGACAGCAGGACAGCAGCCCGAGCAGGGCTCGAGAGTAAGGAATCACGATGGCCACGAACAGGCGAAAGGCAGCACGGCCGAAGGCGAGCAGCTGGGACAAGATCTCGGCGCGGACGCCCGGCGAGACGCTGACGAACCGAGACGTCCACGACAACCAGCAGCTGGACCGCAGCAAGTTCCTGACCCTGAGGTCGGCGAGGCCGGGCATCGTCGTCGCGGCGATCACCGGCGCGCTGGTGGCGATCGTCGCCTGGGTCCTCTACTCGCTCATCGCCACCGCGGCGCTCTCCGTGGGCGCGTCCGTGGGCCCGGGCGCGCTCGGCGGCGGCACCGGCAAGCCGAGCGCGTACTACGTCCAGGACACCACCACGGGCGCGGGCGGCGCGGTCGTGAAGTGCTACCGCCCCATGACCAAGGACGGCAACCCGGACGTGAAGGCGAAGTGCTACCCCAGCGCCGAGGCCGTCCCGGTCCCCGAGTGGTACGCCGCGGCGAAGGACGGCAAGCCCAGCGCCGAGAAGCCGGCCGAGGCCAAGAACAGCGCGACGACGGTCGGCGCGCAGCTCGCCGACGTCTCGGGGTTCAAGGTCTTCATCGCGCTCGGCTCGGGCCTGATGGTCGCCCTGATCATCGGCACGTGGTTCTCGCGGAAGGTCGCCGCGGCGAACCTGATGAACACCACGGCCGACATCAACCAGTACCAGAACGACCAGCACATCGCCCTGCCGGAGGAGATCCAGCAGAACTACGACTGGTTCCCCGACGCCGGCGCTCACTCCAGCGTGCAGGTCAGCTCGATGCTCAGCCACATGATGCTCAAGAAGAAGGGCCTGGGCACCGTCGAGGTCGCCCAGCGAGCCGAGACGGACGTCATCGACGAGGAGGGGAACGTCGTCTACTACGCCGGCGAGGTCATGGTCGACGACGAGGGCGATCCGCTGATGCAGACCCTGCCGATCATCGACGAGGCCTTCGGCGACGCGCTGTTCGAGGCCTCGGGGCTCCCCGAGGACAAGGCCCTGCGGCAGAAGTACGACACCACGCTGATCCCGTACAACCCCGGCGGCACGGACCGGGACAAGCTCGGCTTCAAGTCGGAGAAGTACAAGACCGTCGCCGACCTGATCAAGGAGGACTGGGAGTTCCCGGCGTACGAGGTCCAGCGCCCGGCCGGGGCGTACGTGGTCGACACCGCGCCGGTGAACACCATGGTGCTGGCCATCACCCGAGCCGGCAAGGGCCAGACGGTCATCGAGCCGACCATCGACATGTGGTCGCGCGAGAAGGAGCCCTCGAACATGGTCGTCAACGACCCCAAGGGCGAACTGCTGGTGAAGAACTACGTGCCCCTGGTCACGCGCGGCTTCGAGCCGGTGCAGTTCAACCTGATCAACTCCATGAAGACCGACATCTACAACCCCCTGGGCCTGGCGGCCGACGCGGCGCGCGAGGGCAACTTCACCAAGTGCGCGCTGTACGTGGAGAACATCGCCGGGATCTTCTTCCCGCTGGACGGCGGGGAGGACCCGGTCTGGCCCAACGCGGCCAACAACGCCTTCAAGCGAGCGGCCTACGGCCTGATCGACTTCTACCTGGAGGAGGAGCGGGAGCTGCGCAGCGCCGCCGCGGTGCTGAAGATGGACCCGGCGATCCTGGAGCAGAAGCTCGACGACCTCTGGGGCAAGGTCACACTCTACAACTGCTACCAGCTCTTCGTGCAGATGAGCTCGAAGAAGATCAAGAACCCCGAGGCCGAGCTGGAGAAGCGGGTCAAGGCCGGCGAGTTCGAGAACAACGAGGACGGCCTGACCGAGGAACAGGAGAAGGCGGCGGCCCAGGCCTTCATGTGGGAGGGCAAGGCCGATCAGGACATGCTCAGCCTGTACTTCAATGCGAGCGAGGAGCTGCCCCGCAACAACATGCGCACGCTGGTGGGCAATGCCCACAACGCGCTGCGCTCGATGGCCGGAGCGGAGAAGATGCTGGCCTCGGTGTACGGCATCGCGATCACGGCCATGTCGTTCTTCACCGACCCCACGATCTCGACGCTGACCTCGGGCAAGCCCTCGCAGAACACGGACCTCGCGGGCCTGTCGTTCCCGCGCCGGCTCGGCGTGCGCTTCGCGCCGAACTACCTCAAGCGCGACCACCTCGTCGGCCAGCAGGCCGTGTGGTCGGCCTACGCGGACCCGATGTTCGCCGAGAGCCTGGGCAAGGACTTCGAGCACGAGGAGATCGTCGGCCGCGAAGGCTGGGCCCGGTACAACTTCAAGGGCAAGTTCCCGACCGACGAGGCCTGGCTCAAGCTGGAACTGGTCAACCCGCAGACGAAGATGCTGGTGCGCACCTTCCACTTCCGCTTCACGAAGAACTACCAGGTCTCGCTCAACGGCCGGCACTACGTGGTCGAGCCGGTGACGGGCAAGAAGATCGTGAAGAACGGCGTGATGCGCGAGCTCAAGCCGGTGCGCGAGGGCGGCACTCGGGACGGGAAGATTCTGTCCTTCCAGCCCGCGGACACGCTCTACCCGGACACGAAGCTGGACTTCTCCGGCGGCGGCAACCCGGAGAAGGTCTCGTACGAGGCGCGGGCGATCACGCAGACCTTGGCGCGCTACTCGGAGTCCCCGAAGGCGCTGTACCTGGTCACGCCCCCGCACTTGATGAAGTACGCCAAGCTGATCCTGATCCTGGTCAAGCAGCTGTTCGACGTGAGCGCCGACCAGGCGTACATGACCAAGTCGAACCAGAAGCCGCTGTACCGGACGCGGTACATGCTCGACGAGCTGGGCAACCTGCAGTCGGAGGGCAAGGGCATCGACGGCTTCGAGACTATGCTCTCCATCGGCCTGGGGCAGGAGCAGCAGTTCACGCTCATCCTGCAGACCCTCCAGCAGCTGCGCGACGTCTACGGCGAGTCGGTCGACAAGATCGTGCAGGGCAACGCGCAGCCGCTCCATTCCCTGATCGGGACGCCCTTCGGCTGGCAGCGCATGGGCGACACGAAGGTCGGCGACGCGGTGCTCACGCCGTTCGGCATCGTGAGCGAGGTGACCGGCGTGTTCCCGAAGGGCACTCGTCCGGTGTACCGGGTGACGCTGCGCGACGGATCCAGCTCCGAGGTGTGTAATCAGCACCTGTGGCAGATCGAACGCTGGAAGTCGAGCTTCCGCACGGTCGACGGCGTGCGCGTGGGCACCTCGCCCACGGGCAAGACGGCCGCGCGCGTCTCGGAAGTCATCGATACCGACGAGCTGAAGCGTCTCGTCGACGCTGGCAAGCAGATCGACCTGTCCCGGATCGATCCGGTGGCGTATGCCGGTTCAGCCCTCCCGGTCGACCCGTACGTGCTGGGCGCGATCCTCGGCGACGGGCATGTGCAGGGCAACGGGGTCGTGAAGTTCACCTGCGCTGCCCCCGAGACCGTCGCCGAGATCCGGCGTCGCGGGTACACCGTGGTGGACGACACCGTGCGCGGCCAGCGCAAAGATGGCATCGGCTACCGGATCAACGGTGTGAACTCCGCCATGCGTGAGCTGGGCCTCGCGGGGAAGCGCTCGTGGGAGAAGTCGATCCCGGAGGCGTACCTCTACGGCTCGGTGGCGCAGCGGATCGACCTGCTGCGGGGCCTGATGGACACCGACGGCACGATCGGCGGGACGGGCGAGATGGAGTTCACTTCGTCGAGCCGCGAGCTGGCTGAGGGCGTGCAGCACGTGATCCGCTCGCTCGGCGGCCGGGTCGGGATCAACGTGAAGGCCGAGGTCCTCTATACGTCGCCGACCCAGGCCGAGCCGAAGGCGGGACGCGCGGCGCACCGTGTACAGAACATCCGGCTGCCGAAGATCAACCCGTTCGCCCTGCCGCGCAAGGCGGAGCGGTGGAGGGACCGCACCGACAATTCGGGCAACCGGGTGGTCTCCGTCGAGTACGTGCGCGATGAGCCCGTGCAGTGCATCAGCGTCTCGGACGAGCGCCACCTGTACATTACGGACGACTTCATGCCGACGCACAACACCTCGAACATCGTCTTCCTGAAGTCCACGGACGACAGCATGATCGAGACGCTGGAGAAGATGAGCGGCAAGACGCACCGCTCGTACCGGGACAGCAAGCAGATCAGCCAGGACCTCGACAAGGTCATCGGCGGCAAGACCGAGGGCCGGGTCTCCTACACGATGAGCACCAAGGAGGAGCCGCTGATCAGCTACAACGACATGGCCTTCCTCTCGCCGCGCAACTCGATCGTCTTCCGGGCCGGCGACGCGCCGATCTGGAACCGGAACCAGACCATCCTGCCGATGTCGTTCCGGCTGCTGGGGGACACGATCAAGCACCCGGGGCACACGTACTCGCTGCAGACGATCCCGACCCTCTCCAGCGCCATGGACTTCGACGTGCGGATGAACCAGCCCGACTTCGTGAAGATGCTGGAGAAGCGCATGGCCCAGGCGGTCCAGGCGTCGCGGGCCAAGGCCCAGTACGAGGAGATCTACGGGTACAAGGAGGTCGACATCGCGCGCCTGGACCCTGACGTCTACGCCGACGAGGTCATGGAGGTCATCACGACGATGACCGCGGTCGACGAGGGCCACGACCCCAACGCGCCGGTGGTCGTCGACCCCGACGAGTACGAGGGGTCGATGATGTTCGACGACGACCAGTTCATCGAGAACGTCGAGGTCGGGGTTGCGGTCGCCGAGAGCCAGGCGGTCAACGCGGCGCGGGAGCGCATGGTGTACGCCGAGGGCACGATCAACAAGGCGATGCTGGTCAACCCCGACGGCTCGGCGAAGGTCAAGAGCCTGGACTTCGAGATCGGCGAGGCCTACAAGTCGGCGCAGACCGAGCTGGAGCAGGACCGCGAGAACTTCTCGGTCGGCGGCGACGGCGAGCTGCGCAGCGCCGACGGGTCCCAGACGTACATCAGCCAGATCCGCTCGGACGCGTACGCCACTGCGGCCCGCCGGATCAACGGCCACGTGAACGACGAGAACTCGCGGGTGTTCGCGGAGGAGGACATCACCGAGGAGGACCTGAAGTCGCTGGCGACGGTGAGGGTCCACGCCGCGTTCTACCAGTACCTGGCCTCCCTGCCGAGCTGGGAGGTGCTGGCCGACGGCGCGTTCGACCGGGCCATGGCCATCGAGATGAACTCGAAGTAGCCGGCGGCCACTCGGGGCCGGCGAAGGACCGCGACCAGTGTCGGGGCCGTCTCTCGAATGAGGTGGACTGCCCCGGCACTCGCCTTTCCGAATGACTTATCACCGGCCTGTCGATAAGCGATGTAGTCTATGGATGCTCAAGTAGATCAGAGCCCCCACAGGAGGCTGATTGCCATGAAGAAGGCACATGGACTGCGCAGGTACTTCTACGAGTACGTCTACTACAAAGCAGTCGAACAGGCCCGGGACCAGACCGGACAGGTCATTCCGATCTCACAGGCCAAGGCTATCCGGGCCCGAGTCGACGAGATCCTCGGCCAGCGGGGCACAGCAGTGGCCGACCCGCGGCTGGGCGTCACGGACTGCCTCACCGCCGTCGACCAGGCCTTCGGCGAGCGGGTGCCGGGATACGAGCCCCAGTTCGGAGACCACTCCCCGCAGAACGAGCAGTACCAGCGACTGCAGCGGGAATTCACCCGCGCCACCGGCGTCGGTGCTCGGGTCGACCCGAAGTCGGCCCGGCTGCCGATCAGCCCCTACGACCCGGACTGGTCGGAACGTGCCAGCGTGAAGCGGGCAGGGACCGCGCTGGTGTATCTGCCCGACGACACGATCGGGCGCGTGGCTGGCGGCGAAGTGGACGCCCTGGCCGATCCGCGGCTCGGGAACATGGTGCTCTGGCGCATCGGTGACGAGGGCAAGCCATTCAAGGCCGGCCGCGCGATGACGGATGACGACGCCGCCGGGCTCACCGTGCTCATGGACAAGATGAGCCAGCAGGAGTACGACCAGGTGCGCGAGTGGGTCATCGACGGCGGCCGGGACCCGCAGACGGGCCGCGTCGACCGCAACCGATTCATGTCCCGGCGCGCCGTGGCGCGTTCGGCGGCGCTGCTTGAGGAGCTGAAGGCCCAGGGCGTGCCGTACGAGGTGACGCGTGACCGCGAGCCCGGCCAGATCAAGGCAAAGATCGCCGGGACCGGCCTGGAGATCCGGCTCACCGACATGCGCCGGGAAGCGTATGCCGGGGCCCGGATCTACGACAACGGCACCGTACTGCGCTACTCGACGAACCACCGGATCCCCGGCGGCATGGCGGTCTACTCCCCCTCACCGGCCGAGGCCGTGCAGCTACTGCGCTTCGCGCAGGGCCAGCGCGTGGAGCGCACCGATCTTCCCGGCCACGCCGCCGGCGAGACCGGAACGACTCATCAGGAGTTCGACCGCGGACGCACGGCTCTGGACGTGCCCGACAGCTACCACGTCACCCGGGAGTCGATGTTCGTGGTGGGCGACTACGTGGCCCCGGGCGAGGCGGGCCCCCGGCCGGGGTCGAAGGTGATGCTGCGCCGGGACGCGAGGAACCGCTCGCTGCCGACCTTCTTCGTCGACGCTGAGCCCGCCGAGGCCTACGCGAAGGCCGCCGTCGAGAGTGCGCGGGAGAACCTGCAGGCAGCCCTCGACGTCGAGGATCTCATCTCCCGCGCCGCGGCCGAGCTGGAGCGAACGGCCGGACGGCTGGACGGGATCGAGCCGCCCGAGTACTCCGCCGATCCCGAGATCGCCGCGCTCCAGCGCTCCTACTGGGACGTGCTCACCGGCGCGCACAGCGAACTGCTGCGCCCGGGCGCAACCGAGGAGATATACCAGGCGCGACTGGATGAGATCGGTGAGCTGCAGGCCGGCGAGGTGCCCGAGATGGGCAACGTCGCCTACGGCGGCACCAGCGTCGAGAAGGTCCGGCAGCACGCCGAAGACGTCCCCTTCGAGCTCATCGGGACCTGGGAGGCGGGACCCCACATCATCGACGGCGAATGGGTCGATCAGCGCTTCAACCCGGACCGGGTGGCGAGGTACATGACCAGCCCCACGGGGCAGTGGTCGAACCTCGACAACCTCGCCTCGGCGCTGCGCCGCTGCGGGATTCCTCCCAACGAAATGATGGGCTCGACCTTCCAGACGACCCGGTTCAAGGACCGGCTCGTCCGCTTCGATGCCGACCGCGCCATACCGATCGCAGATCACCCGTCCGCATTCATGCGGCGCATCGGGGCCACCGTGCGCGAGAGTATCGAACGCAACGCGGCAACGGTCTCCGAGATTCTGGTCGACGAGCAGGGCGTCATCCGCTGGAGGGGCGAGAAGCTGCGCCGCGACGGCAAGGGGTCGCCGGTCTCCGGCGAGATCGGCCAGGTCTTCGACGTCGGCGAGCACGGCGAAATCGTCACGGCCTTCGCCAGCGGGGAGAACGCTCTGGTCATGCCGGGCTACGAGGCCACGATCACAGCCCAGACGCCGGGCGAGGCCCCGACCTCGGTCGAGGAACGCACGCGGCTGCGCGGCTACGAGCAGCTCATGCACGAGCGCATCCAGTATCAGCTCGCCGGTGATCTCATCGCCGGGCGCAGCGAGACCGGCGAACCCTCGTCGCTCAACGCGGTCTACTCGCAGCTGTACGGCACGAAGCACCCGGTCGACTTCATCGAGCGTGCCACTTACTACTACAGGGACGAGAACCTTGAGCTGCGCGGGCACCTGAACGAGTTGACGGCCGCGATCGTGCAGACTGAGGCACGCCGGGTGCGCTACTCCAACGAGATCAAGCAGGGCTCGACGATCTACGCCGAATACCGGGCCCAGCGCGACCGCACCGACCCCGCCGACGACAACCACTTCGACGCCTGGCGTCTCACCGGCGGGCGGAACATGGCGGTGCTCACCGGGACGGACCGCAACAACGTCGCCGCGCCCGGCGGCTATTTCGACCCGGTGATGACCGGCGGCGCGACCAACCAGGGCATCGTGCGGTATCTGACCACTCAGGCGCAGATCGACAGCGACGGCCGGATCGTACCGGGCGACGAGACGGCGGCCGGACAGCGTGCGCCGCTCATGACCCTCCCGGAGCTCGAGACGCTGCGGTATGACCCGTTCGACCGTCAGCAGATGACGGCCTCGACAATCATGCAGTCCTCGGAGGTCACCCGCCCCGTGTACACCGCGCTGATGACCTTCGGCGGCTGGACGGCCGACGATCCCATCGTCATCAGCTCGGATTTCGCCCAGAGCCATCAGATCCGTGGGGCCGGGGGGACGCTGCGTGACCTGGTCGTCGGCGACAAGATCAGTGACCTGCACGGCAACAAGGGTGTCGTCTCGCTCGTGGTCGACCGGAACATGCCCGAAGACGTGGCCCGCGAACAGGATATCGAGCAGGAGGTCGCGTGGTTCCGCGAGAACCTGCACATGGACGTCGTGATGAGCCCGTTCTCGCTCATCTCCCGCCGCAACGCCGGCTCCGCCCGCGAGCTCATGCCCAGCAACGGCAGCGAAGGTGCGGGCGCACTCAAATCTCCTGTCGGCAAGATTCTCTGGGGCAGCGTGAGCCGGATGCGCTTCGTGGTCACGCACATGGCGGTGGACGAGAAGACGAAGATCTACGACGACGAGCAGGTGCGCGCGGGCAAGGGCCGCAAGGCCTCCTCGCAGCTGGCCTGGGCGCTGCAGTCGCAGGACTGCCCGGCGATCATGCGCGAGTTCTACGGTCACAACAGCGGGGCCGAGTCGGACCTGCGTGAGTACCTGCTGGTGACGGGTATGGACATGGAAGCAGACGGCACGCTGCGGGTGGTCGGCCAGGCTGAGGGCGTCGACGAGCATCCCGAGCGCCGGTTCATCGCCATGCCCGAACTGCTGCGCACCCAGCCACACAAGCAGGGGCAGCTTCCAGGGCTCAACACCACGGCAATGCGCAGGTCCTTCGGCAATCTCATCGGCGACCGGGGCGGGGACATGGAGATCCCGTTTGCCCTGACGTACCCGACCGGCGAGCAGACCGAGGCGGTGAGCGCGGCCTCGTGGAAGCTGCCGGTGATGTCCTCGCATCTGCGCAGTGGCCAGGAGTTCGAGGACGGGTCCTCAGTCACCCACGACCACACCCGCAGATATCAGGATGTCTTCGTCGAGGCCTGCCGCTACCGATACATGGCCGAGCAGCTCGAGAACCGGGGGCTGTCCGCGGAGAAGCGCGTCGAGGTGCGCCGAGGTATGAGCGAATCGGTCTCGCGCGCACAGCGTGCTTTCGAGGCGATCACAACCGATGTGCAGAACCGGGTTCTGACGGGCAAGAACAATATCTTCAAGACCGGGCTGATGTCCTCGCGGCTCACGGACTCGGCAACCATGGTGTGGACTGCGGACCCGCGGCTGGACGTCGACCAGATCGCGCTCAGTTCGGTCAAGGCCGGGCAGCTTGGGCTGGCCGAGGGCGACCACGCACTGGTGTGGCGCGACCCGGTGCTCCGCGACGCCGGAGTGCGCTACATGCGGGTCGCGATTGACGACCGGCTCACGGGAGCCGCGATCAACCCGGTGATGGACAAGTGCTTCGACGGCGACTTCGACGGCGACGCGGTCGCTGTGGTGAAGCTGCACAGCGAGGCAGCCAAGGCTGAGGCCCTGGCGAACCTCTCGGTGCCCGCCAACCTGCTCGACACCGGCGTGGTCGGTCCGGATGGATCACACCCGCTGGCGATGCAGGTTTCCTTGGACACCAAGGTCGCGCTCTCGAAGAACGGGGAACTGGCCGAGGAACTGGAGAGTTCGCGGCAAGAGGCGAACCGGATCAGGCTGCAGTCGCTGACGGGAGCGGAATCGCCGGAGGACGTCGAAATCGCCCAGCAGGTCGTCATGGAGGAGCTGAGTGCGCTGTACCGTCAAGCACAACGCGGCGAGTTCGGCGCGGCGCTGGCGTTCTCGGACCGCGAGGCGCACCTGCAGAGCGTGCGCGAGGTCTGTGTGGAGACCGGTGCCAAGGGCAGCGAGAAGAAGCTTGCCGACTACGCCCGGAACCTGGGCGATGCGCAGGGCACGCCCGGGATCACGCAGGCCGACCAGGCGGCCTCGATGTTCGCCACGGCAATCAAGGCTCATGGGACGGGCCTGGGCGGCTCGTTCAGCCAGCGCGCGGTGCGGGCGCTGCGCAGCGTGGATCTCAAGGCGGTCCTGGAGGTCACCTACCCAGTGACCCAGTCAATCCTGCAGGCCAAGCACGACGCGGCCGAGGCCCGGCACAAGTACGAGATGCTCCAGGGCCCCGGCCGCGAACTCTGGCGTGGCCGCAGCATCGAGCACGTCGGCCCGGGCCAGTGGCGCACGGCCTTCGTCGACGGCGAGCCCGTCCAGGCCACGGCCGAGCAGTGGGAGAAGCAGTTCACGGAGTTCTACGAGGCCAAGGACGGGTTCAACGTCACGGTCAACCCGGACTACGTGGCCCGCGTGGCCAGCGCCCTGGAGGACCCGAAGACCGGTCTCGTCCGCAACCTGGAGGACGACCCGTCGCTGGCCGGCACCGTGATGGACCGCATGGCCTACGGCGGCGACTTCGAGGCGCTCGTGCAGGCGGCCAAGAACCGCGAGAGCGTCTACGACGGCGAAAAGAACGAGCAGTTCGCGTGCTCGGAGACCCGGAAGGCCCGGGCGGAGACGTCCCGGCAGCTCGACCAGCTGGGCTCGGCGGAGGCGCACGGCCTGGACAGCGCCGCGATCGTCGTCGACGACTCGGTGGTCAAGCGCGACGTGATCGCCCAGGACGCGGGAGCCTCCCGCACCCGCGGCTCGCACCGCCGCTCGCCTCAGGCCGTGGGCGTCGGCGCACCGCGCCCGGTCTACACGCCGAGCATCGAGATCGAGCAGCAGGGCAACGACGACGACTACGGGATGGGGTACTGAGATGGCACAGCACAAGGAACTGGGAACGGGACCCGCGGGCCGTCGGCGCGCGGCCAAGGAGCTCCCGGTGGACGAGGACCGGCAGCAGGCCGACGAGCCGCAGGGCAGCGCCTACGCTCGCTGGGACCCGCGCTCGGACGAGCCGATCGACGCCGAGGTGATCGAGGAGCCGGAAGACGACGGCTCCCGCGCCTGGCGTGATCGGCTCCGGGGCAGGACCCGAGGGTTCTTCGGCAAGAAGACCCGGGAGCGGATGGCCGACCGGGACGCGGAGCACTGGATCGACCTCGACCGGGCCGAGGAGGACGGCGAGGGCCTGGACCAGCGCGAGCAGCTGCTCAAGCTCCGGGCGGAGACGCGGCTGGCCGGAGAGAAGTACATGGCCTCACTGCGGGACTCGAAGCTGCTGGTGCCGGGCTTCAACGACGAGGAGCGGACGCAGGAGCTCGGCGTCATGCACCACGTCTACATGCAGATGATGATGCAGTCGTGCCTCAAGCCGCTCGCGCGCGGGGTGAACGCCAACTCGGTCGTCCAGGCCGTGGGCATGGTGATGGCGATGCGGATGCTCGCCCCGGACTTCAAGAAGGAGATGGACAGCTACCTCCAGCCCCTCAAGGACAAGATCCAGGAGCGCATCGACACCCGGGCACGCGGCATGGTCGCCTCCGCCGAGAGCGGCATCGCGACCCGGCAGCGGATCTTCAAGGACGTGCCGAGCGAGGCACGACGCGAGCGCCTCATCGGCAGCACCGATCCGCGCGACCACCTGACGAAGAAGTGGCAGAAGCGCTTCGACGCCATGCGGCGTCGTGAACGCGGCCACCGGGAGATGTACACCCCCGACTCGGCGGCCATGACCGAGGTCGCCCTCATGGAGAACGCCTTCTGGAAGATGCGCGAGCCGGGCACGGACGCCGGCCTGATCCGGGACAGCTACATGGCGATGCGCAAGCGGCTGCACGAGCAGATGAGCGAAGACGGCCTGGAGCGCCAGGAGGTCGTCCAGCGGGCACGGATGATCATCGGCGAGCGGATGGAGTACGAGCCCGAGCTGCGCACGATGTTCAACGGCGTGGCCCACGGACGGATCGTCAAGGCCCCCGCGCACGAGGAGCGGATCGCCGGCTCGGATCGGGTCCGGACGGTCTGGAGCGGGGAGTTCGACGACCAGCTGGGCCAGCGCCTGCCCGAGGACGGGATGTTCACGCTGCGCCGGCCCATGGACGCGGACGCCCATCAGGTCCAGCTCGGCGAGACGATGAAGACCTCGTTGCTCGACGCACTGGGCCGCGGCGACCAGGAGGGCTACGGGGGCAACATGCTCGGCTACCTGGTCGGCTTCGCGGCGCAGAAGCAGGGCCTGGACACCAGCGGGCTGCCCGGCACGCTCCAGCACCGCCTGGACCAGTCCGAGGTGATGATCGCGAGCATGGACGTCGACGGCCTCTCGCCCGAGGAGCAGCAGCGGGTCTACTCCAACGCCTTCGTCGACGCGATGGAGGCGGTGAACGAGAAGTACCCGGACGTGGAGGCCGAGCTGAAGCGAAGCCTCGGGGAGGACTGGCAGCAGACGCTGCAGAAGGCGGTCGACGACCCGGGTGCCTTCTTCGAGGAGCAGCGGCTCAAGCCGCGGGCGCGCCCCGCGGGCCCGTCGGCCGAGCATGAGGCCGGTCCGCATGGCGAGGGTCCGAGCGCCGAGGCCGACTCCGAGGACTACCAGCCCGCCTGAGGGCGATCCGAGAACACGAACGAGGAGCAGGAGGAAGGGCCATGAGCCAGGAGCAGAACGAGGGACAGCAGGTCAGGTTCGGATCGCGCTTCGCGCAGATGTTCGGCTACGTCACGCCGGAGGACCGGAGCCGATGGGAGCAGCAGCGGGCCCAGAACAAGTCGAACGTCAACGCGACCAAGCAGGGCGCGAAGTCGTCGCTGGGCTCGATGATGGAGTTCGGGGACCGCAACATCGGGGCGAAGCTCGACGCGGCCCACCGCGTGGCGGCGCAGCAGCGGTTTGATGAGTCGCACGACAAGGTCGTGAACAAGCACCGCGACCCGAAGACGCGCTCGATCATCGAGTCGGTCGGCTACGAGCCCAAGGACGACCGTGAGGAGATCGAGCCCGACCTGGAGCTCTAGTCGAATGGGTCACCACAAGAGCGGCGATCGGCAATCGATAGGACCCGCCCTTCTTTTCGACTCGCGACTGTCTTCGATAGACTGGTTTCTAAGCGGAACCGCGGCATGAAGGACGATAGGACAGGGTGTGGGCATGGAGACGACGACGAATCCGCGCGTGAGCAAGCGCGAGTTCATCTCCCGGATCGCGACTCGCAGCGGGCTGCCGGTCCGGACGGTGAGCAAGGTGTACGAGTCGCTGCTCGGCGAGCTCACGGGGGCGGTCAGCTGCGGGAAGACGGTCGTGCTCACGAGCTTCGGCCGCTTCTATCGGCAGGACCACAAGGGCCACAAGGTGCGCTTCGGCAAGAGCGACGTGGACGACTACACGGTGCTGAAGTTCTCCGCGTCGAGCAGCTTCAACCGCCGGCTCGGAGGCGACGAGGGCGAGCTCGGGCCGGAGACCTACGGGATGATCGAGGACGCCGACGAGTTCGAGAGCGCCAGCGGGGACCGTGCACTGCGGGCCACGTCGTAGGCGAGGAGAAGCGAGCAGAAGAAGAGAACCCCCGTGATGCGCAAGCATCACGGGGGTTCTGTCGTGGCGGGACGATCTCAGTCGTCGGCGATGACGAAGATCAGGACGAGGATGACGACCGGGACGAGTAGCACGCCGGCCCCGGCGAGGAGGTGCTCCCAGCTCAGCGGCGAGTTGATCCAGCCCACGAGGCTGCTCCACAGGCCGGCAACGGTGCCTGCGGCCGAGGCGAAGAAGCCGGTGGCCCATCCGACGACGGCCGCGAGGCCGACGCCGCCGACCAGGCTGAGGGCGATGACGGCACGGGCGCTCTTGAACACGGTCCTGAACATGATTTCTCGCCCTACTTCCGGTCCTCGAAGAGCAGGTAGTACAGCCCGATGTGCGGGATGACGAGGGCCGCCAGCGCGATCCAGGCCCGTCCTGGGTCCTCGACCACCCAGCCGATGAAGTCCTTGACCGGCCCGACGTAGGCCAGCACGGGAGCGAGCACGCCGCCGAGGAAGACGATGTGGAAGATCCCGTAGGCCATGCCGAGCGCGATGGCCAGTCCGATGCCGCGACGCACGAGGAGGGCGGCGCGAGGGCCGATCCCCCGGCGGCGACCCATGGCCGCGTCGGACTGGGGATCGGCATCAGGGGCAACTGCCTGGGCCACCGGCTCGTAGTCGCGCATCTTCATCAACTCGCTCTTATCGAATCGCCATTGCGTCCATTCTATGAGAAGTCCTCAATGATGAACACAATCGCTGATCACCGGTCACTCCAAGAGGAGGTCGGGCTCATCCGCGGATGGGGCGTCGAAGCCAGCGACGGAGCGCTGGCAGGACCGCGAGGGATCCGCAGCCGGCTCGCGCTGCGCGGCCAGCTCGGCGAGGGTGATGCCCACGGGCCGGCCCAAGCGCTGGCCTGCGACCCGGTACACCTTGCTGTCCTGCCGAGCGCCGATTGCGACGATCTCGCGGCGGGTGATCCCGTCTGGGCGGCTCGGCCGGATGTCCCGGGAGACGATCCGCAGCGGAGGCTTCTCGTATGGGTCGGCACCGACGTAGGTCGTGTCGCAGTCGGAGAGGTCGGCGAAGTGCGGGCTGTAGTCGAGGGGCTTCGTCGGATGGCGACGCCCGTTCAGCCGGTGCAGCATCACGATGGCCGCCTCCAGCAGCGCCTCCTCCTTTCCGTGCGGGTTCTTGAGGGCTCGTTCGTTGAGCCGCTGGAGGTCGGCGCTGGCCCCAGGGCTCAGGTGGACCTTGATCCGGAGGCTACTCGTCATCGTCGAGCACCCTGCGGATCACCGCCTGGGCGGGCCCTCCGAGCTCGGCACCGAGCTCTTCCAGGGTCATGCCCGGCTCGCCGGAGGCGTCGGACTCCTGCACACGGCGGGAGAGCTCGGCCTGGAAGGCGGTCTCCTGCTGAGCGTGGGCCGCATGGTCGTACTTCATGAGGCGCACGAAGGCGGCGAAGGGGATGACCGCGGCCTCGGGCTTGTTGTCGTCACCGAAGATCAGCGGCGTGATCTCGCCACGGCGATAGCGCTTGAGCATCGTGCCGAGGTCCTCGCGCCGGAGCTGGCCGGTCGGGACGACGTTGACCGAGAACTTCGGGAGCTCGGCGTCGGGAGTGCGATTGTCGTGAGTGTTGTCATTGTGAGTCATTGCTTCAGCCTAATCAGTCGGGAATGACTTGTCATCGACTCGCATACGAATGAGTTCGCCGAATCGACAAGGGAATCGAATAGTGGATCGTCCTGTCTTCGAGAGGCGGTGCGAGAGGAAGAAGAGACCCGTGCCCAGGTCCCGCACGATGCGGAGCCTGGGCACGGGCCTTGACGGACTGCCGGGAATCAGAAGTCCCCTTCGTCGACCTGCAGGCAGACGATGCCGAGAGAGCGCCACAAGGCCACCACTCGGTCTCGGTCGTCCAGGGCCAGGCGGACGTCGTAGACGTTGCGGATGTGCGCGTCGTACAGCTCGTGCTTGACGGCGTGGTCCGGACGGATGTCCCCCTGGCCGCGCATCAGCAGAGAAGCGGACTCGGCCCACTCCCCCAGGTGCTGGCCCAACCAGCCCCGGGTGGCAGCTCGGACGCTGTACCCCCGGTCGTCGCGCTCGGGCCGGCCCGAGCAGAAGATGATCTGGTGGCCGGCGTCCCGCAACGCGTGCACCGTGTCGATGACGGGCGGGTTGGGCAGGTCCCAGAGCACCATGCGGTAGTCGTGGTGGCCCCGCAGCAGCCTGCCGTCGGAGAGCACGTGCTTGGCGACCGTCCCGTCGATGTCGACGATGACGGCCCTGGGCCTGTGCGCAGTTCCGATGGTCGTGAGCGCGTCCATGGCTCGCGCGTCCCTCCTTGTCGAGGTCGGTGCTTCAGTCGGCCCGCGGAGCAGAGCCGGGGAACTCGCGCACGACGTCGACCTGGAGCGGCACGACGGCGTCGAACAGGCCCTTCGCGTGCTGCGCGCCGTGCGGGGAGAAGAGCGAATCGAAGGACAGGAAGAAGCTGCCGGATGCTCCGCACTTCGGGCACGTTCACGCCCAGCCGACGACGGGGGCATGGACGAGCTGGCCGTCCTGGATGATCCAGTCGTAGCGGTCTGCCGGGCTGTGCTCGTCGTCGGCGACGAAGTCCGCGTCGAACAGCTCGTCTGGCACGGCGAGTTCAGGCATCGGAGGGCTCCTCTCGGTCGGCGGCTGGCCCCGGCAGCGCCGGGGCATGGAATGACGAGGCTTCGACGGAGGGCGCGGCACCCGTCAGCCGGACGACCTCCAGGGCGTGGGCCTCGATGTCGGCGCGGGCCTGGGCGACGACCTGCTCGCCCGCTTCCACGAGCGAGTCGACGGTGAACTGGGCGTTGCTGCCCGCGCCGGCGACGGCTCGCTCCAGCGCGTTGAGAGCCTCCTTGGTGGCCCTCACGCCCTTCTTCTCGTGGATCGCCTGGTGCAGCGTCGCGGTGGCCTCCTTGACGCGGGCGTACATCCGGTCGGTGACCTCCCGGACCTCCCGCAGGTTCTCGGCGGCGCGAGGCTGATGTGGGATCTCGGGCACGAAGGTGTCTCGCTCAGTACTCCGGATGGTGACCGGCACGCCACTGCCGAGCCCCATGGAGGACACGAGCGAGCCCCACTGCGCGAGGCTCATCTCGATCTCCACGAGCTCCCGGCCCGGATGGACCCAGTCGTGGTTGAGGTCACGCCTACGCGTGGCCTCGCAGACGGAGAGCGCGACGGTCTCGTTGTGGAGCAGGTCGGACTGGAACAGCGAACGGCCTCCTCCGCTTCGTCGCGTGACAACCGCGACGCCGAAGGCGGGGTGGATCTCACCGCCGTGCTCCGCGACGATCACTGGCTTGAGGTCGATTCGCTCGGTCATGCTCACTCCTCGGTGGCGTATTCGATGACGATGGCGTCGTCGCGGACATGGAAGCGGAGGGCGTCCCCGGGGATCGGCTCCGTACTCGCGAGCTCGTACCTCTCCCGGTAAGCGTCGGCGGCCACCGCCCACGCCTTGCTGACCTCTTCCGCTGCGGCGCCCCAAGGTTCAAGGGCGGGAATGATCCAGCGGTGCACAGTGTGGGTGACCGTCTCGAACGTGAAGTCAGCCACGAGCCACCGCCGCGTCGGACGGGGCTTCCACGATCACGTCCACGTGGGTGAGGTGGATACCGCCCGCGTAGCCCTCGACGGACACCACGGGGGCGCCGTGGCCGAGCGTCCAGGCGGGAGTACGCGTGACGGTCGTCAGGGCGCGGCACAGGTCCGCGTCGGCCTTTTCCACGAAACGACCGTCCGCCTGTCGCTTCCGGACCGCGACCGCGAGCGGGTCCTCCGGGCGGACACCGGGGTACGCGACCACCGGGGTGCCGATCGGGTACAGAGCGTTCCACTGCTCGACGTTCACCGGTTGCCCTCCTCGTTGTCGGCCGGCGGCCGGTGCGGGATGTCGATCCCTTCGCCCAGGGCAGGCTTGTTGTAGGAGGCGAGGACTGCCTGCCACTTGCGCCGGAAACGGGCGGCCTGGACGAGCAACCACGAAATGATCACGATCTGCCCGCACACCACGCACATCATTAGCGACGGCGTGGAGCCTGTGGCCACGAGCCAGATGGCTGTCACGACCAGGGCTCCAGCCATGCCGCTCAGAAGGGCGTGGGCGAGCAGCCGGAGGACCGGGAAGCGCGTCACGACGACACCTCCCCAGATGCCGCGACATCGAGGTGCCCAGCCGAGAGGCGGGACTCCCGGTCGGCCTCGTCGGTCCCTTCGTTGACGTACTTGGCAAGGAAGCTGTCGTCGAGCGGATCGATGGCGCGCTCCTCGGTGAACTCCTCGCGGTACTCGCGGGGATCGCGATCGCCGGGGTGGTTGCGCACCATGCCGATGGTGTCGGCGATCCATTTGAGCGTGTCTGTACCGGGCCACTCCGGCGAGGTGCCCAGGCCGAGCGCGATCGCGTCGACGACGTCGGTGTCGGTGATCGGGGCGCGGTCGCCGCTGCCGTTCGCGCGGGAGAGCGGCTGCTCGTAGTCAGGCACCTCGAACGCGGAGGCGGGCGTCAGCAGCTCGGCGGCCGTCGGTGCGAGCCAGGCCGCGACCTTCCGGCGCGTCTCTGGGTCGAAGTACAGCGCCACGGGCCGCCCGTCCTCGGCGACCGCGCCGACCGTGAAGACCGGCTCTTCCTCCGAGGCGGGCTCCATGGCGACGTCGTACCGCGACACGGCCAGCGGTTCGGGCTCTGGGCGGCTTCCCTTCTCCTTGGCCATGGCCTGGACGATCGCCCGGCAACGGCGCCACGCGTCGGCATAGGAACCGGCGTTGAACGTGCCCTTCGACTCATCGGGCGGCTTCATCGCGGCGAACTGCTCGTCGACCTCGCGCAGGACCGAGACGCGATCGAGGCGGCGCAGCTCGGCAACGACGGTCTCGGTCGACGGCATGCAGGTGTCAACGAACTCAACGTCGGGGTCCATGTAGGCGGCAGCCCACACCGACCAGCCCTTTGCGGTGCCGACCTCGCGGATCTTCACGGACCACTCGCGCAGCAACTCTGCGTCGGAAGCCGCTACCAGCGCTTCGGGCGTCTGAGGGGCGGCGTCGTGCCGCTCGGTCCACTGTCGGAGGATCTCGATGAGTGTGTCGCGGGCGCTCACTGGGTCTCACCTCCCTCGGCTTCGTCGAGGATGAGCGCGGCGGCCTGCTTGGCGGACAGCAACCCGCTCCGCTCGGACACGGCGCGGCGGATCCGCTCGGCCTCGGCCGTGTGGCCGTGGGTGTCGAGCAGCTCGGCGGCGTGCTTGCCGTGCATGCCCCGCCGAGTCTTGGCAGCGTCAAGGATGAGGCGGACGGCCGGGTTGCCGTCGATCCGAGCCTGGTTCCATGCGGCGGTACGTCCTCGGTGCACCTGGGAGTTACGGGCGCGGGTGCCGCCGTGGCTCGTGCACAGTTCGCCGGCCGCCGAGCCGCAGTCCGGGCAGGCGCTGGCGAGCGGCGGCAGGTTGGCGCGCTGCCAATCGTTCGGGGTCAGGTCCATCAGGCGTCGCCGCCCTTCTGCCTGGGCTTCCAGCCGCTGGCCACCTTGACCCGCTCGTCGTAGTCGGTGAGCGGCATGCCACTCTCGTCAGTGCTGTGGTCGTCCAGCACTGTCGCAGTAGCGAGGATCTGGGCAACGTCGTCGCCGATCTGGCGGCCGTCCGTGACGGAGCGCACCAGCTCCTCAGCGAAGCGGTAGTTCTCGGGGCCTGTGGTCATCAGTCGTTCTCCTTCGCGGTGTTGCGCGGCTGGGGTGCGCCGTCGGGCTGATGTGGGCAGCTGGACGTGGCGTCTTCGAGTCCGAGAGCCTGGCGGGCGAGGGCGAGCAGGCTGTCCAGCTCCGGGCCCGCTGCCGGGCGAATGGGCCGCTTGCGCAGCACGGGCACGTCCAGATCGACGCCCAGCAGTTGGCCGGGGTGCTCCGAGTCGGTCTTCACGCGGTACGAGCCGGGTGCGATCCACCAGGCATCGAAGGCGTCGGCAGGACGTCCGGCACGCGGTCCGTGGCCCGCTTCGGCGGTCTCGGGCAGGCCCGACGATGCGGGCGAGGACCGGTAGCGGGCGGCCTCCCCCGATACACGAACTCCCGCGGGTTCCCTGGAGCGTCCTTGTCGCTGGTGGCCGCGCAGGCCAGGTCGCGAGGGGTTCGTGAGGTTGATGGGAGATTCTGACATTCGGTCGAGATTCCTGAAGGTTCGCTGATATCTTCGGCGCACTGTCGCTCCTGGTGAAGTGGGTGGGGTCTCTGTGGCGTTAGCGACGGTGCGCTCGCTGGGTTCGCCGCGAAGCCTGCGCACGGAGCAGGAGTACGAGGACTACGAGCAAGAGCTCGTGGACCAGTACCTGCTGGCGTCCGTCGGCGCCGGGGTCGAGGACGTCACGATCGCGGGCGACCGGGCGGTGCTCTTCGAGCTGATCCGGTTCGTGGGCCGGCCGGTCTGGACCGTGCAGCCAGACGACGCGGACCGGTTCCTTGTCCATCAGCGCCAGGTCCGGGACCTGGCGAAGGGCACCGTGCACAAGAAGGCAGGCTCGATAGCCCAGTTCTTCGACTTCCTCATCGCTCGCTACCAGGGTGATGTGCATGCGCTGACCGGACACGTGCTGGTCCAGCCGATCGATGAGTTCAACCGCCCAGCCAAGGCCGACTACGGTTCGCCGCGCATTCCGCCGTCTTCCTCGGAGGTCGGCGACCTGTTCTCGGCCTGGCGGACGTCGCTGCCGTCGGCGCGCAAGTACCTGCCAGCCGCGCGGGACTACTTCGCCGCGTCGCTGTGGCGGCGTGTCGGCCTGCGGATCGGCGAGACCAGGATGCTCGACATCCGCGACTGGCGGCCCGACCTGGGCGAGTACGGCAAGCTGCATGTCCGGCACGGCAAGGGCAGCCGCGGCCGCGGCCCCAAGGCCCGGCTTGTCCCGGCGATCAACTCGGTGGACGCGCTTGTGAACTGGTGGTTCACCGATGTACGCCACCAGTTCGGCGACGACTACATGGACCCCGACGCTCCGCTGCTGCCCAGTGAGCGCCGTGACCCGCACACCGGCTGGTGCCGCCGCGTGGGCGACGACGCTCTTCGCTCCGGGCTGGCCAAAGCCGTCGGGTTGTACCTGCCGTCCTGGTCCAGCCGCCTCACGCCGCACGGGCTGCGACACTTCTGCGCGTCCGAGTACTACGCCCAGGGGCTGGACCTGAAGGCGATCCAAGAGCTCCTCGGACACGAGTGGTTGTCCACTACGACACGTTATGTCCACGTCCATGACGATCACATCGAACACACCTGGGCTGCGGCGAATGAACGGGTCGCCGCCCGGCTCGGGGCGAGCGACGGGAAGTGACACGGTGCGCTGGAACCTGCGGATGACGGCCGCGGAGCAAGGCATCTGGAAGTCCACCGAGATGCGCCGCCGCCTGGCGGAGGCCGGGCTGGAGATCAGCGCGGGGAAGATGTCCGCGCTATGGACCGGCACCCCGACCACCGTGCGTCTGGACGATCTGGACATCATCTGCGCCGTCCTGGGCTGCACCACCGGCGACCTGCTGATCCACGAGCCCGAGGCCGCCGCGGCCCGCCGCCCGGCCAAGCCGACCGAGGCCGAGGCCGGCGGGGCCGGCACGGTCACGCCCAGGCTCGGACGCAACCGCACACTGCCACCGGCGTGACCGCTCCACGAACGTGCCCGACGTGCGGGCTGCGGCCGGTCGCTCACGCCAAGGCCAAGTACTGCTACAACTGCCGCACACGCGGCTCGCACACGCCACCGCCGTGCCGCCGCTGCGGCTCGCCGGACTACTACACAGCCGGGCTGTGCCGCCGCTGCCACAAGGGTGCACCGCCGCTGCCCGATTCCTGCCAAAGGTGCGATGCCTGGGGCCTGTTCAAGTCCACCAGCGGCATCTGTGCCGCCTGCCACGACTGGGCCCGACGCCACCCTGGCGAAGCCGAGTGCACCTCCCGCACGCGTATCACGTCGCTCAACGTGGAAGGCGAGTGTCGTCTGTGCTGGCGCCGGAGTCGGTCCTGGGCGCGTGACCCGTCCGATCCTGACCGTCTCGAAGCCGTCAGCGGCGGTCACCAGCTCTTCTTTAATGGCATGGAACAACGCTTGGCGCTGATGGTGTCGCCCCACCGCCGCCCGTCGCCCCGGCGCTTTCGCACCCGCCGTACCCGCTCGCGTCGGCGCCCCGTCCTGCGACCGATCATTGTTGTCGCGCACCGACAACTCGTCCTGTTCGACGCCCGCCGCGACTACGCGCGCATGCGCACCCGGACGGTTCCCGAACCCGTACTGCCCGAACTGCTGGAGTCCCTCGAAGCCAGCTGCCTGCAACTGGGCGAACAGCGTGGCTGGACCCGCGACACGACCGGCGCAGTCAACCGCGCACTCAAGCTCCTGCTCGCCACCCAGGACACCCCAGGAGCACCGATCGAAGCCAGCACCGTGGCCCTGCTCCGCGAGCTCGCCCTCCCGGTCCAACCGACCATCGACGTCCTGGACCACGCCGACTTCCTGACGGACAACCGCACCCCGGCCGTCATCACTTGGGTCGAGGGGAAGACAGCTCACCTGCCCGCGAATATACGCAGCGAGATCGGCACATGGGCCGAGATCATGCTGCACGGCAGCACCATCACGCCACGGCGCCACCCGCGTTCCCACCGCACGATCCGCAACCACCTCTACGCTGCACTGCCCGCCCTCAACTCCTGGGCGCGGACTCAGGACTCGCTTCGCGAAGTCACCCGCGACGACGTGCTTGCCGTACTTCCCCCCGGCGGGACCGACCGCAGCGAGATGCTCTCCGGCCTGCGATCGATCTTCCAAGTCCTTCATGGCCGCAGACTCGTGTTCACCAACCCGACAACGCGGATGAAGGTCGGCATGCCCGAAACCCGCATGCCAGTGTCGATGGACGTCCCAGTCCTGCGGAGCCTCATCGACGCCCCGGATCCCACCCGAGCCGCCTGCGGATACCTCCTGATCTTCCATGGACTGCGGCCCCACCAACTCCGAACCCTGCACGTCACCGACATCGTCGACGGCCGGCTCCACATCGGGGACAGGAAGATCCTCCTCGCCCAGGAAGCACGAGCCGCCCTCAACGCCTACCTCGCGCACCGGGAGCGGCGGTGGCCCAACAGCGGCAACCCGCACCTGTTCATCAACCTGGCAACGGCCGGGCGCCTGACGCCCGTGACCGGAAAGTGGATCAACACCGTACTCGGCGCCCAAGCTCAGGCCCTGCGCGAAGACCGCATCCTCGACGAAGCGCATGCCAGCGACGGCGACGCCCGTCGTCTTGCGGATCTCTTCGGCCTTACGATCAATGCTGCTCAGCGCTACACGGCCACAGTCGACCATGTCAGCTTTGCCGAACACCAGCGACGACACGGACAGTCCACCGACTCGTGAGTCCACCGTTTACCTCGCGATTTCGCATTCGTGCCTTGGGCCGACCGGCAGCCGGCCCAAGGCTGCGTCGTCAGCTGGTCTTCTTCGGCTT
Source organism: Streptomyces sp. NPDC015032 (assembly GCF_043080425.1). Taxonomy (NCBI): domain Bacteria; kingdom Bacillati; phylum Actinomycetota; class Actinomycetes; order Kitasatosporales; family Streptomycetaceae; genus Streptomyces; species Streptomyces sp. NPDC015032. Next base: position 270,473 of record NZ_JBIBVN010000006.1, read on the forward strand.
CGGGACGCGGCAGGGACCCGGGCCTTCACAGCAGGCGGCCTCGCCGGGGTTGTCCCACTGACAAGTCGGGCAGCGCCACAGAACGCCGGCCGCGAACGCCGCCTCGCGGATTGCCTGCTCCTGACGGTCATCGGCGGCATCGAGCAGCCTGGTCAGCACATCCCGCTTGCGAGTGCCCTCTGCACTGTTATCCAGCACCACGTCGTCTTCGACCTCGACGCGCAGCGGCACGGTGCCGTCGGGACGAACCAGCCGGTCTTCCGCGGAGTCGATGTGCACGGAGACCCGCACAGCGCCGGCCTCGTGGTCGAGGTAGGCAAACACCAGGACGCCATCGACCTCGACGCACGGGAGGTCGTTGTCGTCGGTCTGCGGATGAAAGGTGGCATCCCGATTCGCCTGCTCGCTCGCATCCTCATCGGGAAAGCGGTAGTCGAGCGGCACGATGCGGGTCCGGCCACGCCTGGCGATGTCCTCGGCGTAGAGGTTGTATCCCTCGTCCGGCTGGTTGTCGCGCTCGGGACCGTAGTAGAGCCGCACGGCCTCGCGGTCGCCGGTGGGCGGCTGGTCGGGGACGCCTTCCTCGCCAACGAGGTTGTCCCAGACCCCGCGCACGTACTTGGCGAGTTCGGCCAGCGCAGAGTCCTCATCAGCATGGAGCGTCACCACGTCCTCATGGCGGTCCCAGCGGCGCAGCACCCATGCCTGGCCTGCCGGGCGCGGGCTGATGAAGGTCACGACTTCAGGGAAGGAAGGCTGCTGGTCAGCATGCTCGGCGAGCATGGCATCGCGTGCGCAGTTGAGGGTGTCCTGCTGGCGCTCGGAAAGATCGCTGGGGTCGATGTCCTCCCACAGCTCCACGGCCGTCTTCACGAGGCATTCGATATCCAGCGGGTTGAAGAGTGCAGCAATCACAGGGCTCTCCTTGAACAGAGGTAGATAGGGGTTGTGGCTCAGCTCCAGCACTGACGATCGCCCCTGCTCATCGCGAGAAGAGCGGCGTGGTCGTCAGGGTTCTCGGATGGGCTGGGCCGGTGGGTGAAGGGGCTACAGGCGCCTGAGTGATCGGCGCCCGACTTGCAGTCGAACGGGATCGGCTGCCTACGGCTCTTGCGGCAGGCGCGGGGACCCATGCCGTGCTCCAGGGGGAACAACCGGGGATTCGTGAACCCGACGTTCTAGGCTGGCGGTTACGCGCCTCAGCACGCGGGTTCCGGTGAATCAGTGCTTCAGAAATCGCGAACTGACGGGGGATCAACATCGGACAGGCTCGCACGCTGTACGCGAGGCATTCCGGGTGCATGCCGGGCTCGCCGGTGTACCCGACGCGCACATCAGCAGGCCGCACCGCGAGACAGATCCGCTCATCGAAGCTCTGCCCGCACACCTGGCAGCGCCGTTCGGCCAGTGCCCGGTCACGCCGGTCTTTGTCGAGCGCCCCGAACAGGTACCGGCCGCCGGCGTGCAGCGTGATCCACGGGACGACCAGGCCGCCCAGGGTTGGTCGGCCCGCGCACCGTATCGGCACCGGCAGCTGGCGGACGTTCTCGGCTGCCTGGGAAAGGCTGTAGGCGGGTTTGGTCATGGTCGTTATTCCTTGGTGTCAGTGAGGTCCTCGAGGGTGCAGCGGTAGCCATCGGCGGCGAGGGACACCTCGTCGGGCACCGGGCCCTGGATGCTCCTCACCGTGCTCGTCGCCGTCGGCGTGGGCGTCGATCCACTCATCGGCGGCCAGCTCGGCATTGAGGGTGCGCAGCAGCTCGGCGAGCGTCTCGACCTCGGCGCAGTTGAGGGCGGCGGCCACGTCGGAGGTGAGCCGACCGCACCAGGTGTCGGTGAAGGCGTGCGTTGACGTCGGCCGGGATGGTGACGGTGTCGGCCATGGCGGGCTCCGGTGGATGGGTGAGGCGATGCGTGTCGGGGTGGTCAGTACTTCTTGCGCCAGCGCGCGAGACGCCAGCGGTAGAGGGGGCTCGGCACACGGTTGGACTTCCGCCGGTTGTGCCGGCGGAAGAGCAACTGGCCGTTCCACAGTTCAGTCGGCCCGCCACGGCTCCAGGGGTGTATGTGATCGGCCTCGGTCCCCGGTGCCGGGCACCGGAACCAGAGGGGCGGCTTGTGCTCGCACCGGCCGTTGGGCGTTTCCCCTTGATCGTGGACACCCTGATCATTGGATCGTGAAGATCCATAGGACGGGAGTTCCCGTTGGGGACATCGAAGTACTCGCCTGA
>NZ_JBIBVN010000007.1:0-7731 GCF_043080425.1 Streptomyces sp. NPDC015032
AGCATCACCCCACCGGAGCAGTGGAACCCGGCGCCCACCCGACGCGACAGCCGGGCCACCACCATTCTCACAACCAGCCCGCAACAGAGAAACGGCCCGCCGGAGAAATCGACGGACCGTCATGCAAGATCGAGGCTAATGAGCAGGATTCGCTCGCCCTGAACGACGACGGCAGCGGCGACTGCTCTCTGGGCCTCGGTCGGCACGAAGATCCCCTACCGTCGCACCTGAATCAGCGCGTGCGTTCCACTCGTACGCCAGGCAGCCCCGGATCGTTCGAGCGCGTCCAGCGCTTCCTGCTCCAAACCGACGATGACGTCAGACTTCAGAGTCCGGAGCGCCGCGACGGTCCCAGGGAAGTACGCGGTGAGATCGGCGAAGGACACTGTGGCGTCCCACAGCTGGTCACCCACCAGGCGTCGGTAGTTGAGGTCGCCCTTCAGGATGGTGAGCGTGGCGCTCTCGAAATCGCCGCGAAGGTCCTCGGGCATCTCCTCGTACGGCAGCGGAGCGCAGAAGAACGGGTGGGTGCTGGCCTCAAGGCTCCCTGCCGCCATGGCCTTCCACAGCCGACTGCCGATCGCGCTGGCTTCGCCGGGTGCCTCGGTGAGGCGGCGGAGGCAGTCGACGACGTCGGCCGTCATCGCGTCGGAGACGTAGTAGGGGTGCGGCTTGAGGTGAAGCACAACCTGTTCGGCATGCCGCTGTTCGAGGAGGTGGTCGATGAGGATCAGGTCCGGGATCAGCTCGCGTCCTGCATTGTCCGCAACCACGGCAACGGTCGAGGAACCTCCGGCAGGCAGCAGCTGCCACAACAAGGCGCTGTCGTCGGCAACCAGGGCGGAGTCAGCAGCGTCACCGGCCGCCGGCTCCCCCGCCGAGCCACGGAAGCCGAGGTCCGCGCGGTTGCCCCAGAGCGACGCGTGAAGCAGGGCCGTAGCCCGCTCGTCCGCCGGAACGCTCGCGAGCGCGTCCAGGGCCCGCAGCTCCTCTTCCACGGCCTCGCCGCGCAGCTCGGCCCGTTTGAACGGCGCGAACGGATCGACTCCCTGCCACGGCCCGCTGCCGAAGTACCCGACCGCGCCGAGGAGCCTGCGGTAGAAGTAGCTCTCCGCCCACAAGAACGGGGCGTCGTACCAGGAGCGCCCGAAGTGCTCCTGCCCCCAGTCCGCCCAGATCTCACGGTCGTGTTCCCCAGGGGAGAGCGGCTCGATGACGCCATTGGTGATCTCGTCCAACAGGGCGTCGAGAGCCTCGTGCTGCCGGCGGCCGTACGGGAAGGCGTCTCGTACCTGCTGGATGAGGGCGGGGTGGCGCTTGGCCAGCACACCCCAGGCGAACGAGCCAGGCTCGTTGCTCAGGATGACCGGCGCTCCATCAGCATCAGCCGAGACGTGGGAGGTCTTCGCTGTCATCTTGTCCAAACCCTTCGCTTCTCGCTCACGTGTCCAAGATCCCCAGGGCCACGACGCCAGCCGCACTCCCTACCAGCACCTCGCCCGTCGCCGGAGTGAGACGTCCATCCACCCTGACCTTAGATCTGCCGCTGAAGTGGGAAGTGAACCGGTCCGTCCCAAGATGCCGTACCTCGATATCTCCTGCTCCCGCCCGATCGTCACCTCGGCCTCACTGATCGCGGAGCTTCCCTTCTGAGTGCCGTCGTGGCTGCATCCCGCCGACGTGATCTCAGCCCTTGGCGAGAAGTTCCCTGGCCGCATAGTAAGCGTGCAGTGCAGCCTCGCTGCCGGAGCCCAGGGCGGTCATGATCCGTTGGAAGCGGGTGGAGCGGAGGTCGCCGGCCACGATGACACGGGGGTGCTGGTCAGTGGGTGGGCAGTATCCGTCCGCGCCACGAGCCAGGTCTCCGGTCGGGGCGGTGGGCGCGTTTCCGATGCTGAGGTAGGCGGTGTCCGCCGTGACCGTCTGCCGGGCACCGTCCTGGCCCACCGCTTCCGCTGACACCGAGGCGCCTTCTCCGCAGTTCAGTGTCAGGTGCTCGACGGGGAGGAGAGTGACTCGGGGGTCTTCGCGGATCTCCTCGATCTTGTACGCGTCGGTGGCCGGGTACGCCACGAGCAGGCGGGTGTCGGTGGTCGGGTTGGCGCGCAGGAAGGTGCCGATCGGGCGGTCGCCGCCGAGGACGAGGAGGGTGTGGCCTTCGGCATCGTCCGCCTCGGCCTGCCAGAGCGGGGGCAGGTTCAGGCCGTCGGGGGCGGTGATCCAGGTGGCGTCGCGGGGCTGGAGGGGGCCGACGCCGGTGGCGACGATGGCGTACGGGGCGGTGAGGCGGGTGCCGGTGTCGACCGTGGCGGCCACCTGGTCGTCGTCGGCGCGGAGTTCGGTGATGTGTCGGCCGAGTTCCAGGCGGCACAACTCCGTGCTCTTCAGCTCCGCGACGATGGAGTCGGCGAGCTCGGGGCCGCTGGTGTAGCCGCCGAGGACGTTGTTCAGGGCCGGGATCCGGTAGAGGTTGCGGCACAGCCGGTCCGGCTCGATCAGGATCGAGCGCATGCCGACGCTGGCGGCCATGCGGGCGGCGGCACAGCCGGCCGGGCCGCCGCCGATGATGATCAGGTCGGTGTCGTACAGCGTTTCGGCCATGGGGCTATTCCAACACCGGGGCCCCGACGTACGCAGTGAGTTGGCCGATCACGTGGTCGGTGGTGACGAGTTGGCCGGTTCCGATCAGGCGGCGGGCGACGAGGAGGCCGGCGTCGTGGACATCGAGGCCGGCGTCGCTGGCGCAGGCATCAGTGACGATCCAGGGGGCGTAGCCGTGCTCGAAGGCGTCGGCGGCGGACTTCAGGACGCAGCTCTCGGTGGCGATCCCGCAGAAGACGAGGTCAGTCCAGCCGGCCCGGCGGATCAGTTCGGAAGCCTCCGAGGTGAGGAGCGTGTACCCGGTCTTGTCGATGACCGTGTGTGCGTGGGCGGCAGCCTCGACGAGCTCGGGGACGATGTCGGTCTCGGGCGCTTTCTGGAGCCGGTGCCACTGGAAGAAGCGCTCGTAGGGGCTGTCCGGATAGTTGAAGTACCGGGTGAAGATCACGGGTCGGCCGGCGGCGGACCACTGGGCGACCAGGCTGGAGACCGCGGGCACGGCGTGGCGGCTGTGGTGGTTCACGAAGCCGTTCTGCATGTCGATCACGACCAGCGCGGCACTGCTGATGTCCATCCGGTATCTCTCCTGCCCAGGGTTCTCAGCCGACGCTCTCGCGCAGAGCGTCCTGTGCGGCGCGCAGCCGTTCGGCCAGTCCGCTGGTCTTCATGATGGCCTCCCGCATGAGGACGTGTTGCGCGGTCTCCTGGGCGCGGGCGGTGGTGAGCCGGGAGGTGGCGGCGCGCAGGAAGCGCCAGCCGTACTGCTCGGGCATGGAGGGGTCCTGGCCGTCCTCGATCATCTGCTGGACCTGGCGGGTGAAGCACCACAGGGCCTGGACGGTCAGCTCGCAGGCGACCAGCTCGTCGATGGTGAGGCCGCGCTCGCGGGAGTGGGAGGCGTAGGCGACGCCGGACCAGCCTGCGTAGCCGGTGGAGACTCCCCGCACGCCGAAGGACACGATGTCCGGGTGGTCGAAGCCGGTGGCGAGGAGCGATGCCTCAACCGTGCCGTCCAGGGGTGCGGGCCCGCCCGGGGCGCCGCGGTCGACCAGGACCGAGGGTGTGGACAGCAGGCGCAGGGCAGTGTCGTAGGCGTCTCCGGCCCAGGGTGCGGAGGCAAGCCAGTACAGGGAAAGGACGTACTCGGGGTTGGGGACGCGGTCGTGGTCCTCGTCCAAGAGGTCGCGGAGCTTGTTCCGCGCCCAGGGCAGGTCGGAGGCGTACGAGCGGTAGCGCCAGACGGCGAGATCGGTGAGCGCGGGCGGCTCGTGCGGTTGGACAAGGTGGAAGACGGCGGCCCCGCACGCGAAGACGTGCAGGACGCAGTCCTGCGCTTCGGGGTGGTCCACGCGGGCCGAGGAGGACTCCAGCCACTGGTCGCCCGCGCTCGGCGTCATGTGCGCGCGGACCCGGCCGGCACGCTCGACGCCGATGAAGACCGGCAGGAACTTGTGGGAGTCGACTCCGATCCGGCCTGTGACGGGTGGAGCGACGTCGTTCGCTCCGAATGCTGCGGCGAACCGCGCCTTCGCGTCGTCCGGCGCGCGGCCGAGCGCGGTGTCGAGGACGGCCTGGGATTCACCACGGGGCTGGTAACTCGCCCCGCCACCTTCCCAGTTCGATACGGTCCGGTCGCTCACGCCAGGATGCCTCCCAGCTGCGGACCGGCAACGCACCCCGCGCCATGGCCACCTGGCGCAACCTCGCCATCGGAGCCCTACGAGCAGCTGGCGTGAAGAACATCGCCGCCGGCCTCCGCCACAACGCTCGAAACCCCCGCCGCCCCCTCGCACTGCTCGGCCTCACTTGATCACGAACCGGACGTCACCCGACTACGCCGAAGCCCTGGATCATCGGCAAGGACGGGAAGTCGGCGATCGGCACCCTGGTCGAGCGCGCGACCCGCTACGTGATGCTTCTGCACCTGCCGGGCGACCACGGCGCCGAAGCAGTCCCTACCGCCCTGACCACCACCGTCCGAACCCTGCCCGCCCAGCTGAAAAGGTCCCTGACCTGGGACCAGGGCAGCGAGATGGCCCGGCACGGCGAATTCACCATCGCCACCGACATCCCGGTCTACTTCTGCGACCCCGCCAGTCCCTGGCAACGCGGCTCCAACGAGAACACGAACGGCCTGTTGCGGCAGTACTTCCCCAAGGGCACCGACCTGTCCGTCCACGACCCCGACCACCTGACCGCCGTCGCCGACCAGCTCAACCGCCGCCCACGCAAAACGCTCGACTGGGAAACCCCAGCCGAGCGCCTGCATAAACTGCTCGCGGCCTGATCAACACGACCACGTGTTGCGACGACCCCTAGAAACCGCCATGGCCGTCGAGCCCCTGTCGGCCTCAGTGGAAGACCCGCTCCACGAACGCGTCGAGGTTGCCGCGCAGGCGCTCGATCTGCTGCTCGACAGTGAGGGACTCCTCCATGCGCCCGCCCGGTGCCGCCTTCTTCCTGCCCCGTACGTACAACGAGCAGTCCAGGTCGGCGCAGATGTAGAGGCCCACCGAGTTGCCTTCGCGGCCGGCCGGGCCTGCCTTGGGAGCGGTCATGAGGGAGACGCCGCTGCCGGGATGCGTGGTCAGGCACAGCGAGCACAGGCTGCGGCGCAGGAAGCCGCGGCTGCGGGAAGCGGAGCGCAGGGACAGGCCGACGAGTTCATCGGCGCGTTCGACGACGAGATACCTGCGATCGGGCGCGGACAGATCGAACCAGCCCAGGAAGTCCAGGTCGTCCCAGTGATCGAGGTTCGCCAGGTTCTTGGGCAGAAGGAGGCGTTTGGCCTCGCCCTTCGAGCAGTTGACGAACGAGGTACGGATGTCGTGCTCGGTCAGGGGTTTCATGGAGGATCCTCCGAGGGGTGAGGTGAAAGGTGGCGGGACACGACCCCGGCTCGCTAAGCCGGTGCGTCGTTTCCGGCGTGCTTCGGCGTCTTGTGCCATACGGTGAGGCCCGCTACCAGGGCGGCGAGCAGCAGGACGCTCGCCGAGCACCAGTAGGCGACGGAGAAGCCGTGCACCATGCCTTCGTTGAGGGTCGCGCCGCCGTGGGCCGGATCGCGCAAGCGCGAGTGGACGTAACGGCTGGTGGCGCCGGTGGCGATGGTGTTGAGCAGTACGGTGCCCAGCGAAGCGCCCATCTGCTGAACGGTGTTGAGGACAGCCGAGGCCACACCGGCGTCCTGCGCGGGCACGCCGGCGGTGGCCGTCGCGTAGACCGGCATGAAGGTCAGGCCCATGCCCAGGCCGAGCAGCAGCAGGGCGGGCAGCACGTGCGGGACGTACTGCGCATGCACGGTCAGGCTGCTGAGCAGCACCATGCCGGCGGCGGCCAGCACCATGCCGGACGACATCAAGGTGCGCGGCGCCGTGCGTGGCAGCAGGCGGGCCGCGATCTGGGTCGCGCCGATGACGATACCGGCCGAAATCGGCACGAAGGCCAGGCCCGTCCGCACCGGCGGGTAGCCGAGGACGACCTGCAGGTAGTACGTCAGGAACAGGAAGACGCCGAACATGCCGATGGTGGCCAGGCCCATCGTCGCGAGCGATCCGGCCCGGACACGGTCCTTGACGATGCGCAGCGGCAGCAGCGGGCTCGCCGCGCGGCTCTGCCACCACACGAAGGCGGCGAGCAAGATCACGCCGGCCGCGAGCAGCGTGAGCACCGACGGGCTGGTCCAGCCGCGAGGTTCGGCCTCACTGAAGCCGTACACGAGGGCGACGAGCCCGCCGCAGCCCAGCAGCGCGCCCGGCACGTCCAGGTGCCCGCCCTGGCGGCCGGAGCGGTCGCGCAGGAAGGCCGGTGCGCCGAGCAGGGCGGCCAGCGCGATGGGCACGTTGACGTACAGGGACCAGCGCCAGTTCAGGTACTCGGTCAGCAGACCGCCCACGATCAGCCCGACCGCGCTGCCGCCGCCGGCCAGCGCACCGTAGACCCCGAACGCCCTGGCCCGCTCCTTGGGGTCGGTGAACGTCGCCGTCAGCAGTGACAGGGCCGAGGGCGCCAGGACCGCCGCGAACGCACCTTGCAGGGCCCGCGCCGCGAACAGCATCCCCGGACTGGCCGCCGCGCCGCCCAGCGCGGAGGCCGCGGCGAACCCGGCCAGGCCGATGACGAAGGTGCGCTTGCGGCCCACCAGATCGGCGATCCGGCCGCCGAGCAGCAGCAGCCCGCCGAAGGCCAGCGTGTAGGCGGTGATCACCCACTGCCGGTCGGCGTCCGACATGCCGAGAGCGCGCTGGGCGGAGGGCAGCGCGATGTTCACGATGGTGCCGTCAAGGATCACCATCAGTTGGGCGAGGGCGATGACGGCCAGCGCCCACCAGCGCTTCGGATCCGGTGCCGGTGCCGGAGTCGCGGCGGGAACCTCGCGGTCCGGGGAACGGTCGGTGGCCGTGGAAGGGGCGGACGGGAGGGATTCCCCTCCGGGACGTTTCTTGCTCATGGCGATCACGCACGTTTCGTGTCGAAGTGCTGTCGAGACAGCCGGCCAGGGACGGTCGCAGTGGTGACGACGGGCCGGTGTACGCAGCACGGGGACACGGCATGGCGGTGGGGCAGCGGGAACCGCGGACAGCACCCGTGGCCTGCCTCACCAGCTGCGTGTCACTCAAGCCGGCGCTCTTGCTGGTCGTGAGGCGGAGAGTGCCGAGATCACGGTGACCAGCAAAAGAAGGGCCCGTCTTCGGGCACGCGCCCCCGCGGCCCGCGCGGCGACGAACCGCGCAGGCCAGGACATCTCGTGACGCGGCATCTCAGGAAGATGCCGAAGACAAGAAACAAGAAGGGGGAAGAGTTACCGCGCGCCGCAGAGGAGGGAGGGCACACGGCCGGAGGCAACTATGGCCGCAACGCATTCGGCACGGTCCATGTCTCTCGCCTCCTTCCGGGCAGGGCACGCGGTGCGTGTCGACGCCGAGCGCGCCGAGCGGGGCGGCAGAGAACCTGCCGCGCGAAATCCCGGACAGGGTATCACATCGACGCCACCGCGCGACCGGAATTGCCGACCGCCCGCGCATACACGGAAGGGGGTTGTGGGGGGCGGCCGGGGAAAACCCCAACGGTTTTGGGCCCCCCCCGGGGGTGTTGGTGGGGGGGGTGGTAACGGGGGGGGGGGTGGGGGTG